>CALMZW010000299.1 GCA_937870605.1 uncultured Synergistaceae bacterium | reverse complement strand
ACTGTTTTTCCGCATGAAGACGGCGTTCGCACTTCGATATCTCCCGTTGCGCAGCGCGAATCAGCTCCATTCGCCCGACTCTTTCCGACATTGTCTCACCCGGAAGGCCCGGGAAAGGGATCGCTTCGTCGGATGCATCGAAGAACGTCCGTTTTCAGGTTGCCGAGCTTGAGGGCGATGCCGAAAACCTGGTTTTTCGATCGACTGCTTTCCATATCCGCAGCCGGCTCCTCATGAAAGGCGATATGGTCATTGCCGCCGTGAACGCGCGGGATATCCCGGCAAGAGTTTATGGAAAACATATCACAAACAATCCGGCGCTGCATGAAACGGAAGACGTAGCTTACAGACGATTCGGGCCGGGAAGCGTCAATACGCTTCGGTTGCGCCGTGGGATGCCGATGCGATGGAACGACCCGCAGTTAGGGCATCAGCGCGAAATCGGGTATTGACGGAAGACGCTTTCCATCATCGAATCATGCGCCGGAACGGAAAGAAAACGCCCCGTTCGCCGCATCTGCGGCGAACGGGGCGGTGTTTGTGTGAGCGTCCGTCAGGAGCGGCGCTTTCCGGTCAGGAGCAGCGGAACGGTCAGCAGCAGCGCGAGCGGGGCGAAAACCGACGCGGCGCATCCGCCGCCCCCGCCGCCGTTCGCTTGCGCCTGGGGTGTCGGCGCCTGCGCGCCGTCGGGGATTGCGATGGTCATGACGGTCATCGCGACGCGGACGACGCCCGCCGTCTCGTTCCAGTCATACGAAAGCCCGTCCGTGACGGTGATGTCGACGCCCTGTCCGTCTCCGCGCGCTGTCGCCGCTTCGCGGGACTGCGTCCCGGAGTCGGTTTCCGTGAAGACGCGCTCCCATTTCTTCGAGCCTCGATTGAGCAGCAGCACGAGCCGGTGCGTTTTCCACCCGGCTTCGCCCGCGTGCGGGGCGTCCGGGAACGTCGCCGTGAAGGAGCCCTGCTTCGACCCCGGCGCGAGCGTCATCTCGATGACGCCGCCGCGGGAGCGGATCTCGGAAAGGCTCGTCGCCGCCGCGGCGCCGCGGGCCGCTCCGGAAGAGAGGACTTCCTGAAGATAGACCGCGATCGTATAGAGGGCCCTGTTGAAGGTGTCCCGCGAGAGCGCCCCCTGTTCGATTTTCGCGACGAGGTCCGGGTTCGCTTCGATGAGCAACTTCCCCAGAAACTCAGTGAACGCGTAGGTATCGTTCAGGAGATCCTGCGCTCCGGGCCGGACGGCGTCGGGGTCGGATTCCGGCAGCCATTCGATGACGGTTTTCAGGACGTTCAGGTCGGACGCGCCGATGCCGAGGACGGCGAGCGCCTCTTCGAGCGCGGCCGCGTCGGGGATGTCGCCGGACGGATCGGCCGGGATCGTGAACGGCGTCGGCGAAGGGCTTGGCGTCGGACTCGGAGTCGGCGTCGAGGTGGGAACGGGCGTCGCCGTCGGAGCAGCGGTCGGCGTCGGGCCTGCTGTCGGTGTCGGTGTCGGCGTGAGCGTGCCGGTCTTCGAGAACGCCTTGAGGCAGACGTTCATCGT
>CALMZW010000298.1 GCA_937870605.1 uncultured Synergistaceae bacterium | reverse complement strand
TGACTTCAAGACCATAGCGTTCGATGAGGGCCTCATACCCCGCCGGTCTTCGTACAAACTTCACGGAAATGTTTTCGGACACGGCTTCCTCCCGGAAAAACGATTACGGCTCTTGAAAAATCGTTATATTTTATGCCATTCTCCGAAAAACGATTATACCCGTAGCCATCACTCTCAGGAAGCCGTCATCCGATTCGCCCGACTCGTCAGTTGGCGGTGAGGCTCAAGTAGGGAGATTCCCGTCTTCCGCAAGATCTCGAGAATGTCGTCGTATTCGAGCGACCGGTGGATGTTCCCGCCGGGCATCGCGTTCGTGTGGCGCACCGTCCCGAGCGGCGATCGCGCGCCGCCGCGTGAAAGAGTGACAAACTCCCAAAATGGGACTATAATTCTTCCATGAGGATCATCGCGCTTTCCCGACTGAAGGCATTCTACGAACGCCCCGGGCGTGAAGATTCCAAATGCGCCCTAACGCAATGGCATGCCGCGACGAAGAAGAGCGCGTGGGATTCGCCAGCCGATGTGAAACGCGACTTCGGCAACGCGAGCATCCTCAAATCCGGCCGCGTGGTTTTCAATATAGCCGGCAACAAGTATCGTCTTGTGGTTTGGATCAACTATGCCTACAAAATCGTATTCATCCGTTTTATCGGGACACATGAGGAATACGACGGTATCGATGTACAGGAAATCTGAGACGAATCGGGAAACGTGAGGTGAATGAGATGGAAATCAGGCCGATCAGAACACATGAGGATTACGAAGCGACTCTCCGGGAAATCGAGGGGCTCATGGATGCCGCCCCGGATTCGCCCGAGGGGGACCGGCTCGATGTTCTGGCGACACTCGTCGAAGCCTATGAGACGCGACATTTCCCGATCGACGCCAACGATCCCGTGGATGCCGTCACATTTGCCATGGAGCGGAAAGGGCTCTCTCCTGCCGATCTCGTCCCGTACATCGGAAGAACGAACCGGGTCTACGAGGTGCTGAACCGCAAGCGAAAGCTCTCGCTCAGGATGATCCGGAACCTGCACAAAGGCCTGGGGATCCCTCTGGAAAGCCTGATCCGCTGAAAACTCCGGGTCGCGATCCTGCAACATGGAGGCAAACGCTCCGCCAAATCTTCGGCATATGCTCCCGCAACGCGATACACGAAAACTCCATTCGGAGGCGGCGCTTCCTTGAACCGTCGTATCCGAATGCGTCAAGCAGCACCGACCATGCACCATTATCCCGGAAGCGCACGGCATCACATCGTATTCCGCGCTGATTCCAATTGAATCTTTCGGACACGGCTTCCTCCCGGAAAAACGATTACGGCCCTTGAAAAATCGTTATATTTCGAGCTATTCTCAGAAAAACGATTCTACCCGTTGCCATCACTCTCATGGAACCGTCCTTCTATTCGCCATATTCCCCGGTCTCGACGCTCATGCGGCGGTGAAGTTCCGGCAGCGGAATTCCCGCCGTGCGCGACACTTCCAGCAGATCGTCGTATTCCAGGGAACTGTGGATCCTCTCGCTTCCGAGCATCGCGTCCTTTCGGCGAACGGTCCCGAGCGACGTTTCGCACGGGTGCGATTCCGAACGGGCCTTGAGCCGGTCCACGGCGATGCAGCGCATCCCGAGCGTCGTCGTATGGCGCAGGATGATCGCCGCCATCGTCTCACGATCCTCGGGACGGCAGAGGCACGACAGCCGCACCGCCGGGCGCCCCTTCTTCATCATGATCGAATCGAGCCACACGTCGAGCGCCCCCGCCTCGAAGAGACGCTCCATCGCGGGCGCGTAGAACTGCGGGTTCATGTCGTCGATATTCGTCTCGAGCACCACGCCGGCGTCGTGCTCCAGCGGCGACCGTTCGGCGTCCGACGGACAGTCCAGACAGAAGACGCGAAGGGCGTTGGGGATATCGCTCTCCCGTCCTCCAAGCCCCCGGCCTTCGACCACGAGCGTCCCCGCCGGAAGCGTCCCGAATTCGTCCGCAAACATCGTCGCGAGCAGCGCCCCCGTCGGCGTCACGCGCTCCATCGGCTCCCCCGCGACAAAGACCGGCGCGCCTTTGAGCAGCGCGCTCGTCGCAGGCGCGGGAACCGGCAGAAGGCCGTGGGCGCACTTCACCGTCCCCGACCCCACGTTCAGCGGCGAACAGATCACGCGACCGGGCGCGAGGCGCTCAAGCAGCATGAACGCCCCCAGGACATCCACGAGGCAATCGATCGCCCCCACCTCGTGAAAGTGAATCTCCTCGGGCGACACGCCGTGAACGCTCCCCTCCGCCTCGGCCAAGCGTCGGAACGCCGCCGCGCCGCGCTCCTTCACGAACGGGGAAAAACGGCTTCGCTCGATGATATCGAGAACGTCGCGCAAATGCCGGTGCGGATGATGCTCATGCGTCGCGACCTCGATCCGGTAGCCGGACAGACCGCCGCGCGCGCCGCGCGAAACGCGGACGTCCACATCCGGCACGTTCAGCGCCGCCGCAACGGCAGCCGGAAACGCCGCCGAAAACTCCTTCGTTCCTTCAAGCCCATCGATCACGTCAAGCATCGCCCCGATTGTCATATCTCCCGCGATGCCGGCGAAACAGTCGAAATACAGAACGCGCACACCGATCCCCTCCCGCTTCGGACGCCTTCGCGCCGTCCGTCCGAGCGACATGTCCCCTTCGCTCAGTTGAAGTTCCATTGGTCACAGCAATTCGTTTCGCACAACTTCAAAATACACGAAAGGCGAGTATTTCCGCAGAAAATCCGAGTCGCATCCGCCCGTGCAATACTCATAAAAGCGTCGCGCACGAATCTCGCGATTTCCCGAATCATCCAATCCGAGTCGATCGATTGTCCTCTGAACAGCCGTTTTTTCCGGGTCGCCCAGTTCGGGATTCGGATAGATGCGCCCACTCGCCGGTTCAAGACGGAACCAGTCGTCTTCAATCTCAAAAGGATCGAGGACATCCTCATACTCCCGCTTCCGACTATTCATGACCGAGCACGCAAGGCGATAGTTGCTCCATTCATAGATCAAATCCGGACGTTTCGATTTGGCGACGAAATGGTCGACTGAAGCGGCGCCCTCCACACGCTCGATGTAAACGGAAAGATACGCACAGACGCCCC
>CALMZW010000297.1 GCA_937870605.1 uncultured Synergistaceae bacterium | reverse complement strand
GAGGCGGATCTCGTTCATTTCACCCGGGCGGACGTAGCGGTGTTTCTGCTCGAAAAGTCCGTGATCCGCGAAGACGCGGCAGCGTTTTTCGATGGGGCGGGCGACGCGGAAGTAGATTGTGGCGTCGCCGCTTCCGGTGATCGCCTGGGGCGAGAAGAGACGGACGTTGTTCCCACCGCGGATTTCGATGCGCCGCTCCGGCATGCGAAGGCTTCCGGCGGCGTACAGCGCCGCGTTGCGTCCCGCGGCGAACCCCTCCTGACTGACCCAGTCGGCGAGGTCGTACACGATGACGACGTTTCCGGCTGCGAAAATGGACGGGCGCGTCGTCTGGTAGAACTCGTTCATGACGGGACCGTTGGTGACGGGATGAATCGCGACGCCCGCCATGCAGGAGAGTTCGTTTTCGGGAATGAGGCCGACGGCGAGAAGGAGGGTGTCGCAGGGGACGAACCGCTCCGTTCCCGCGACGGGTTGGAGGCGCTCGTCGACTTCCGTGACGGTGACGCCTTCGACGCGGTCACGGCCGTGGATCCGGGTGACGGCGTGCTTCAGGTAAAAGGGGATGCCGTAGTCGTCGATGCACTGGGCGATGTTTCGGCGCAGACCGCCGGACCATGGCATCAGTTCGAAGACGCCCTCGACGCGCGCCCCCTCCCAGACGAGACGCCGGGCCATGATGAGCCCGATGTCGCCCGAGCCGAGGATGACGGCCCTGCGGCCGGGCATGTACCCTTCCATGTTGACGAAGCGCTGCGCCGTTCCGGCCGTGTATATTCCCGCGGGACGCCCGCCGGGGACATTGATGGCTCCGAGAGGACGCTCCCTGCATCCCATCGCCAGAACCGTCGCCTTCGGAACGACGCGGAAAACGCCCCGGTCCGGATTCATGACCCACAGGGCGCCGTCGGATTCCATTCGGAACACCATCGTGTTGGTGAGAAACGTGACGCCCGCTTCATGGGCCCTTCGGATCCAGCGATGCATGTATTCCGGACCGGTCAGCTCTTCCTTGAACGTGTGAAGCCCGAATCCGGGGTGGATGCACTGCTGCAGGATTCCGCCCAGGTCCCAGTCGCGTTCGAGGACGAGGACATCTCCGGCCCCCGCCTCTTTCGCGCCGATGCCCGCGGCGATCCCCGCAGGACCGGCGCCGATGATCGCAATATCGACATGCATATCGGTCATTGGTTTTTCTCCTCGAACCAGTAGTCCTTCGTCCTGCCGACGAGATAACGGGAGTGTCCTCCGTGACGGGTGATTTCTTCGGGAGAGAGTTTCAGCTCCCGGGCCAGGATATCGATGACGCGCGGACAGCAGAAGCCCCCCTGGCACCGGCCTGCGCCTGCGCGCGTCCATATCTTGACGCCGGCGACCGTTCGCGCGCCGCGCCGGATGGCCTCGACGACCTGCGCTTCCGTCACCATTTCGCAGCGGCAGACGATCTGGGCGTAGCCGGGGTTCTCCGCGGCCAGACGCATCTTTGCTTCCATTGAGAGCGCTTCGAAGCGCGGAATGTGCTTCCGTTCCGGAACGAAGCGCGCGTTGGGGGCGAATGAGATCCGTCGGCCAAGCTTCTCCTTCATCAGCTCCGTCATGTGGCGGGCGATGGCGGGAGCGCTCGTGAAGCCCGGCGATTTGATGCCCGCGACGTTGACGAACCCGAGCGGCGTGTCGGGAACGTCCAGCACGAAGTCGTTCGTGTCCGCGCTCGCGCGAAGTCCGGAGAAGGTCGTAATGGCCATTGCGAGCGGGATCCCGGGAACCATTCGCCGGGCGTCCTCGATGATCTCCCGGAGCCCGTCCGCCGTCGTCGAGACGTCGTCGCGGCTCTCCTGGGGCGTCGATGTGGGGCCGATCAGGAGGTTGCGCTCGGCCGTCGGGGCGACCGTGACGCCCTTCCCCTTTTCCGGCGTGGGGCATGCGAAGAGAAACCCGTTGACGAGATGTCCGATGTTCTTGTCCATGATGTAGTACTCGC
>CALMZW010000296.1 GCA_937870605.1 uncultured Synergistaceae bacterium | reverse complement strand
ATATAAAAATATGGAAGAGACGATATTGTAATCAAAACCGGGTTCGACATTTTTGTCGGTCATTTCCGGAACACCCCAGACGGCGGATTCCGGCTTTCGGTTCGGGCAGGGCAGCGTTCATCCCGCCCGAACCGAAACCGGCTGTCCTGCATTTGTTCAATCGCGCAGCTTCGCGGCGTTTCCTATTGCCACGGAGCTTCCTTCCAGAGAGCCTGAAGCTTTTGCGTGATATCCGCGAACTTCCGCTTCACTTCGAGGCCTTTTTTCGTGTCGACGGGGATCTTCAGCGAGGCGACCTGCGCCTTGATCTCCGGATCCTCCGCGGCCGCCAGGAAGCAGTTCTCCAGGTACTGCCGGATCGGTTCGGGCATTCCGGCGGGACCGGCCACGCTTCGCATGTTGACCTGGATGACATCGTACCCCGCCTCTTTGTAGGTCGGCGCGTCCGGCAGGAAGGAGGAGCGTTCGGTGTTCCCGGTGGCCAGAACCCGGATCTTCCCGTCCTCGACAAGCGTCGTTGTGTCGCCGACGTTCAGGCAGAAGGCGTCGACATGCTTCCCGACGATCGCGGCGAACACTCCCGATTCGCCGTCAAACGGAATGATGTTGAATGTGCATCCGGCTTCCTTTTCGATGAGCTTCAGCGTCAGCCCTTCCTGCCCGATCGTCGAGGTGACGGCGACGCTGACCTCGCCGGGGCGCTTCTTCGCGTCGGCCACAAGCTCGCCCAGCGTCTTGTACGGGGAGTCGGCGACAACGCCTATGGCGCCGGGGTCGGTCATCATGTTGAACACGAAACTCAGCTTTTCGTGCCCGTACGGCGCGTTTTCGGCGACGGAGGAAATCAGCATCGCGCTCGGCGCAAAGCCGATGGAATACCCGTCCGGCCTGGCCTTCGCGACGGCGGACCATCCGATGCGTCCGCTGGCGCCCTCCCTGTATGTGACGATGATGCCGTGCTTCCAGCCTTCCATCTTCTGGATCTTGTCGGCCAGCTTGCGGATATACGCGTCCTGGATGGAACCGGGAGAAAACGCGTAGATGTACTGGATCTCCTTGTTGGGATACTCCGCAGGAACTCCGTCCGGCCTCAGGCCCGACGCCGCGACCGCCGCGGCGGGAACGCCCAAAACGACACACGCCAACGCCACGAGCAACACGATCGGCTTCATGCGTCCTCGGAACATGTTCTCTCCTCCTCTTTCCCGGGTATCTGTAATATCGATTGAACATTATATCAAGAATGACACGGCCGGGGTGTTCGCCTTCTCGGGCGGCGACGCCCGTATGGAGGAAATCGCCGTGGCGGCAGTCCGCATCGTCCCGCTGACCTCTCGCGATGCACGCATCAATGCACTGATATCAAACGAAATAATCAGTACACTTCAGTCGGACAATAAATAATCGCAACCTTCCACAAAAATTGCCGGAAAGGACTATAATACCCTCCAATATTATCCGTTGCACGAGGGGGGAACAGATATGCGCTTCGCGCGATTCGCGATCGCGGCAGCCCTGGCGGTCGCCATTCTCTCGCCCGCATCGGCCTTCACCGTCGAGCCGGTTCCCGAATGGAACCTCATCTTCGACCGGCATCGCGTCACCGGCGTCGCGCTCGTCTACGACGACGCGGCCGACCGGTGCTATTCGAGCGCGCCGATGCGCATCTACGACCGCTTTCTTCCCGCCTCGACGTTCACGATCCTGCATTCGCTCATCGCGCTGGAAACGGGCGTCGTCAGCGACGAAACGCACGTCATCCCCTGGGACCGCACGGAGCGCGACGTCGCGGCGTGGAACCGCGACATGAACATGCAGGAAGCCATCGCCTGCTCGGCCGTCTGGTTCTACCAGGAACTCGCGCGGCGCATCGGGCGGGAGCGCATGGAAGACTGGATCAACCGCTCGAATTACGGCAACGGCGAAACGGGCGACGAGATCGATTCCTTCTGGCTCGACGGAAAACTTCGCATCAGCCCGCTCGAACAGCTCAACTTCATGCGCCGCTTCAAGACCGGAAACCTGCGCTTCTCGAAACGGAACATGGACATCGTCCGGAACATCATCGTCCGCGGAAAAAAACGAGCGCGGCCTCCTGCGCGGCAAAACGGGAACCGTCACGCGCCGCCCGCCGCACATGGGCTGGGACGTCGGATACGTCGAAAACACGGGACGAACCCTCTTCTTCGTCACCGTCACGGAACACCCCGACCCGAAAGTGATCGCCTCGGCGCGCGAAGCCGTCACGCGGAGCATCCTCTACGAACTGGACGCATACTGAAATACGGAAAGAGGACTATACTGGAACGATGAACCGCGACGAACTGCAATACGCAAAGATGACGCAAACCCCCGTCGGCCCGCTGATCACCTCGCTGGCGATTCCGACGATCATCAGCATGCTCGTCACCTCGATATACAACATCGGCGACACCTACTTCGTCTCGAAACTCGGCACCAGCGCGTCCGGCGCGGTCGGAATCGTGTTCTCGCTCATGGCGATCATCCAGTCGGTCGGGTTCACGATCGGAATGGGCTCCGGCGCCAGAATCTCGCGGCTTCTGGGCGCGCAGCGGACGGACGACGCAAACGCGGTCGCGGCGAGCGGCTTCTGCGCGGCCGTCGTCCTGGGATCGCTGCTCACGGTGTTCGGCCTTCTGTTCCTCAACCCCCTGATGCGCGTCCTGGGCGCGACGAGCACGATCCTGCCCTACGCGCGCGACTATGCGCGCTACATCCTGTTCGCGGCTCCCGTCATGGCCGCGTCCTTCCTGCTCAACAACATCCTGCGCGCCGAAGGAAAGGCCCGGCTCGCCATGGTCGGGCTGACATCGGGCGGCATCCTCAACCTGCTGCTCGACCCGCTGTTCATCTTCACGTTCGACATGGGCATCGCGGGCGCCGCAATCGCCACGGCCCTCAGCCAGTGCGTCAGCTTCAGCATCCTGCTCTCGTGGTTCGTCGCGGGAAAAACCATCACCCGGCCGACCATCGCGCGGATCTCAAGGCGGCCGGACGCCTACCTGAAGATCCTCAAAAACGGCTTCCCCTCCTTTTGCCGGCAGGGGCTCGCCAGCATCGCGACCATCGCGCTCAACGTCAGCGCCGCCGTCTACGGGGACGCCGCCGTGGCCGCGATGTCCATCGTCGGCAAGATATTCATGTTCGTCTTCGCGATCAACCTGGGAATCGGCCAGGGCTACATGCCCGTCGTGGGCTACAACTACGGCGCGGGACAATACGGGCGCGTGAAGGCCGCGTTCCTCTTCACGCTCAAAGTCGCCTGCGTCCTGATGACCGCCTCCGCGATCGCAGGCTTCCTGTCGGCCCCGTCCCTCATCAGATTCTTCATCGAAACGGACGCCGACGTCATCCGGATCGGCACGCGGGCGCTGCGGGCGATATGCCTCGTCATGCCGCTGATCCCTCTCGGCGTCGTCTGCAATATGACCTTCCAGTCCATCGGAAAATCGCTGACCGCCACATTCCTGTCCACCGCGCGACAGGGATTCTTCTTCCTGCCGCTGATCCTGATCCTGCCCCGATGCATCGGCCTGCTCGGCGTCCAGATCACGCAGCCTCTGGCCGACGTCTGCACCTTTCTGCTCTGCGTCCCCTTCGCGCGACGCTTCTTCAGGGAACTGGACGCGGCCGCGCCGGAACAACACCCCTCTCGCTGAACACCCCGAATCCCCCGCACGGGGCACACCCCCCCTATCATGTCGCTCTGTTCCGATATCATAGTCACGACAGCAAAAGTCGGAACAAAAAGACAGAAATCCAACGAACGCAGCAAAGTTAATTTATACGCGCCGTTTTGCGTGTATAGTTTAGAAAAAGTTTCCGCCATTCGCGGATGCACTGTGGCGCGCGCTCCGCGTGACGGCCCGACAGGGAGGAGACCACTGTGCCCCAGGACCTCAGCTCTATCCGTCTGCGACGGCTCAACAACCTCATGCTTGCGCTCGCCTCCGGCGACCCGGCCTCGAAACAACGCCTCATGCGCGACCTGGAATACACGCAAAGCCGCACCTTCGAGCGGGACATATCCTTTCTGCGCGACGAATACGCGGCCGAAATCGCCTTCGACCGCAAGAAAAAGGGCTACATTCTGAAGGGAAAGGGGCGGTTCCTGCTCACGCTGGACCTCTCGGAGCGCGACGTCACGGCCCTCTCGGCGGGGCTGCGCATGGCCGCGCACTTCCTGCCGCACCTGGAAAAAGACTGCGGCCGCCTGTGGAACACCCTCCGGACCGCCATCCCCGAAACCCTCGCGCAACAGGGCGACGCCCTCGGAAAATGCGCCGTCGTCACGTTGCCCGTCTCGCCGGTCGACCCCGGAATCTTCGAAACGATCACGGGCGCCATCACGAAAAAACGCATGCTGCGCATCGCCTACAACGCCCCGGGACGCGCCGCCGAAGCGCCGCACGAACACATCCTCTCCCCTTGGGGCGTGTACTTCCGCGCCCACGCCTGGTACCTGTGGGCCCTCAACGAACGCTTCGACGCCCCCGGCCCCTTCCGCATCGGCCGCGTCACCGGGGCCGAAACGCTGGACCGCCCCTGGCACGCCGATCCGCCCGCCGGCACGTGCGTGGAGACATACGCCTCCAGCGCGTGGTACGGCATGCCCGGCCCCGCGACGATCCCCGTGCGCATCCGCGTCCGCTCGCCGCTGGCCACGGCCGTGTCGGAAACCACGTGGCACCCCACGCAGCGCATCACATGGGACGACGACGGCTGCGCCCTGACGCTGGAGGCCGTCGTGCCGAACCTCGACGACGTGGCGCGCTGGATTTTGGCCTCCGCGCCGAGCGCGGAGGCGG
>CALMZW010000295.1 GCA_937870605.1 uncultured Synergistaceae bacterium | reverse complement strand
ATTGTTTCAGCCTTTTCCAGGCTCTCTTTGTAATACCGGAGTCTGTCGGTTTCCCGATCGTCGAGATATCCCCGCTCATCAGCGAATTCCAGCCCGGAGATCTCGTTGGAGCAATCCTGCACTTTTTCCGAAAGGTAATAAATATCGAAGAGAACAGATTGGAAATCCATGCGGCCCTCCTCACCCTACGAGGCTCGTTGTTCTCGCCGGCTTTTGAAGCATCAGGCCCGTCTCCGGTTTTAGAACGGCGGGCGCATCGCCTCTTCGTCGGAAACGAGACGAATGGCCCCGGGATAACGGGGCCGGTAATCGGGCGCAAGGCGGAACGACAGCCATGTGCGCCAGTCCCGCGAGTAGGCGCACAGGCCTTCGCCCGGCACGACGGGCATCGTCGATCCGTAGGAATCATGCAGAAACTCCGAGCGCCACGGGTTCGGGATGTCGATGAGACGGATGATTCTCCCTTTCACCGGCACGGCGGCAAGAATTTCGGCGAGGTTCATCTCGAAAATCCCCTTTCATACGGCATTTCGCGGACTCTCTCGAGGTATTCGCGGGGGCCAAAGATCCCAAGGCGCTCCATCAGCCCTTCCTGGAGGACGCGGGAATAGTTCAGCCCCGCGGCCTTGCTCTCGCGGTCCAGCCAGAGCGGAAGCGAGACCGCTCTCGTCGTCGCCTTGTGAAGCATCCGGTCCCGGTACGGCGGCATCCAGACGTCCAGAAGGACCACCACCAAATTCCTCCCGTGTTCCAGTTCAAGAACGGGCGTCGGACGAGGGGCCTCTCCCCGGTCTTCCTCCAATTCCCACAGACGTTTCAAAAGCGCCTTCTTCGCGTTTCGCAGGGCATCTTCATCGTTCCGGCCTTCCGCGACGCATCCGGGGAAATCGGGAAACGCGACGCCGATCCGTTCCCCCTCGCAGCGCGTGAAAAGGGCAGGGTACACATAGCTGTCGTTCATGTTTTCACCTCCGGCAACGCCTGAACGATAACATATAATATTATATGGGTCAAAGGCGACGACCTGCGGCAATATGGCCGTTTGAAAATCCGGGGAGGGTAAAACGCAGATAGCCCCCTCATCCGTCGTTATACGATGTCGTTGAACATACAACAACGGGGAGGCGGATCGCTCAATGAATATCTATATCACGGGGGACACGCACGGAACGATCGAGGTGCATCGAATCCTGGACAATGTCCATGCGTTTCCCCAGTTGCGAACGCTCACGCCGGAGGATGTCGTCGTGGTTCTTGGCGACTTCGCCCTGCCGTGGATGGCGGACGAGAGGGAAAAAGAGATCATCGCCGGTCTTGCGGCCAAGCCGTGGACGACCGCGTTCATCGACGGCAACCACGAGTGTTTCCCGGCGCTGGCCTCCATGCCGACCGTGAAGCGCTGGGGCGCGGACGTTGGCGTGATCGCGCCGAACATCCTCCACCTCAGACGCGGGCGCGTCTACGACATCGGCGGAACCACCTTCTGGTGCATGGGCGGGGCGTTGAGCATCGACCGCGCGATGCGCGTGCGGGGCGTCACCTGGTTCGAGGAGGAGATGCTCTCCCGCGCCGACGAGAAGCGCGGACTCGAGGCCCTCGCCGCGAGGGACTTCACCGTGGATTACGTTCTCACGCACGCCGGTCCGTGCGGCGCCTTTCCGGAAAACAACCTACCCTATTATTACCAGAACGACGCGGTCGCCCGATACCTCGATTACGTGTATCGCTGCCTCGCTTTCAGGCGATGGTTCGTCGGCCATTATCACAAGGACCACGCCGGAAAGCGCATCCGACTGCTCTACCAGGACTTCGTCCGGATCACCCCCGACAGCGACGGCGGCGTCTACAGGGATTCCGTCGTCTTCCACGGCAGCTCCCGCGTCCGCCTCGGGTTCACGGGAAGCCGCTACCCCGTCGCGAACGATGATTCCGAAACCGAAGAAACGTAGCGCAACGAGGGGATCCTGCCACATCCGGCAGGATCCCCCGAATTTTGGTGGGAGTAAAACGCAGATAAGGTCCGTCTCCCGGTCGTAGGATGAAATCACGGAACACAATACGAACGGGAGGCGACAGCGATGAAAGAAACCGCAGGCTTTCTCGGAGGAACGGATCTTCGGCGCAGAGGCTACCTCGCAGAGGTTCTCAATGTCCTTCGGGAGAACACGACAACGATCTTTTTGTTCAGCAAAGCGGATTCTTGGAAAGGGATCTACCGGACCGGCGATCCGTTCATTATGCCCGGATGCGAGAACTCCACGCGGATCGATCCGCTCTCGGAGTTCATGGGAGGACGCTTCGCCGGCATGACTGCGGTCCAGGCATCCGACCACCTTGCGCAGCTCTTCATCAGCGACAGGGAAGTCAGGAACTCGGGAGATAAGAGCTGGTGGGAGAAATGCGCGCGTCAGCTCCTCTCGGCTCTTCTCCTCACATCGATGCGCGTGTACGCGAATTCCGCCGGAATCGGCGAGCGAAATGTCTCGGGCGGACTTCTCGGGCTTTTCAACGATCTTTCGGATTCAAAGACGGACGATATGAGAAAGACCACGTTCGACCCGCCTGACTGGCTGGACGGCATCGAAAACGAAGACTCGAAAGCGACGATCATGAAGCTGATCGGACGGAACTCCTCGGTCACCGCCAATTGCATCATCGCGAGCCTGTCGCCGTATGTCGACTGCCTGAAAGCATTCAGCGGCCTGTATTCCGAGCCCGTCTTCCCCGCTCTCTCCGGCCGTCCGCTCTTCATCGACGTCTCCGCGTTGCCGCTCAAGGCTGTCCGTCTGATTCTGGAAAGCGCCTTCGTCAATTTCCCGGAAGGGACGATCGTCGCGGCCGATCTCGAATCGTGGCGCGAAGAGAGCATCATCGAGCTTTCGGATTGCGGAAACTCCGAGAGTTCTTCGGGCTGGGATCTTATCTGGACGGCGCGTCGGACCGGAGGCTTTCCCAACCAGGCGACCGGAATCGCTCCAAAGAGCATGACCTGGGGACATACGAGAGACGCGGAGATGCTCAGAGACTTTGCATCCGTCGTGAAGAATGTAACCGGCGAAGCCTCCGGGCGCCTCACGAGACTTCCGGCGGAGGCTCCCGATGAACTCGACGAGAAAAAAGCGATCTTCCTCTCCCCCTCGGGTTTTGAACTTGTCGACATGCCGGAGGAAATCGCGCCGGGAGATCCGACGCCCGAACGGAAGCAGTTTCGCACGCCGTCCCTTTCATTGATGGAAACAGAGGGAGCGTACATCCGGAAAAGATACGAGGAAGCCGAAGAAGCGCCCGAGGAAACGTCCGAATCGGACATCTTCCTTCAGGAGTTTACGCTCTGACACCCCGGCGACGCCGGAAAAAAAGGAGGAAACCACGATGATCCCGAGCCATGAGACTCTGACGATTCAACGCATTGCGGCCGATCTCGCGAGAAAGGCGGGCGCGAAAAAGATCACCTTCGCCCATATCAAGAAGGTGAAGTCATCAATCGACAAGAAGGTTTTCTCAGGGGGCGTTCCCCTGCCGCTCACGGACAACGCCCGGAAATACTTCGCGAATTGCCTTGAAACGGATCAAAACAAGGGTGACGCGGCATCCGCCTCCGCGGCGACGTCGACGGCCGTCAAGCCCGTTTCGATTTTCGACTCCGTCGGAATCGATCTCACGGCGCGAATGGCGCAGATGATCGCAAACGGAGAGCCGCTTCCCAAAACGATCGGGCGGGATGAGATCGTAACCGCAATCATCATCACCCTTCTGCGCGAGGGGAAGGGAAACGCGATTCTCACGGGCGACGCCGGCGTCGGCAAGAGCGCCATCGCCGAAGAGCTCGCCGCGCGCACCGCCAGAGAAGAACTCAAAGGTCGCCTGAAAGACGCGCGCGTCGTCCAGTTGAAGCCCGACCAACTCAAGACGCTTGCACAAAACGGAATCCTCGCGGAAACACTGCGGCGGCTCCTCAAGGAATGCCAAGCCGTGGGAAACGTCATCCTCTTCATCGACGAATTCCACGTCGTCATGAGCATCCCGGGGATGGCCGACCTCCTCAAGCCCGAAATCGCGCGCGGGGGCATCCGTCTGATCGGAGCCACCACCCGCAGCGAATTCCGGGAACTTGTCCGCGCCGACGCGGCGCTAGAGCGTCGCTTCGAGATCATCGACGTTCCCGAGCTGTCCGATGAGGCGAGCATCGAGGCGCTCAAAGCCAACGCCGGCCGATACGAGGCGCATCACGGCCTCCGGATCGAACCGGAAGCGATCGTCGAAGCCGTCCGGACAAGCGCTCGATACATCACGGCGCGCCGACTGCCGGACAAGGCGTTCGACGTCCTCGACAGCACGTGCAGCAGGAGCGTGATGAAAGGCCGCGACACCGTGACGGCGGTCGACATCCGCGACTGCGTTTCCGACATGACCCACATCTCCCTCGCCGGGCGGGAGGACTCGCACGCACGGATGCGCACGCTCGAGAACACGCTTCGCGAACGCATAATCGGACAGGAAGAAGCCATCCGTTCCGTCTGCGACGTTTTTGTGCTTCGCGAAACGGACATGGCCCCGACGAATAAACCGGCGTCGCTTCTCTTCGCCGGGCCCACGGGAGTTGGAAAGTCCGAGACGGCGAAGGCGACCGCATCGGCGATCTTCGGAGACAAGGACAGCTTCATCACGCTCGACATGACCGAATACTCCGATTCGATGGGCCTCTCTCGCCTTATCGGATCGTCCCCCGGTTACGTCGGTTATGGAAAGGGCGGGGTCCTGACCGAACGCCTACGCACCAGACCGGACTCCCTGATCCTCGTCGACGAATTCGAGAAGGCGCATAGAGATGTTCAACTTGTCTTCATGCAGCTTCTCGACGAGGGACGCCTCACCGACGGACAGGGCGAAACGGTGAACTGCGCCAACGCAGTCGTCGTGATGACGACAAACGCGGCTTTCACGGAAGAGGGGGCGATCGGGACAAGGCAGGCGGCTATCGGATTCAGCTCTGACCCGAAAACCGCGTACGAAGACACGGACGGCAAGGCGCGGCTTTTCCTGTCGAAGTTTTTCGCGCCTGAGATTCTGAACCGGTTCGACAGCGTCGTCCTCTTCAATCAACTCGGCAAGGGGGACATGGGGCGGATCGTCGATATTCGCATCGCGGAAGCGGTCCGGACCGCCGAGAGGAAAGGGTACTCCGCAACGGTCGGCGACGACGTCAGGAGTCTCGTTATCGAGCGTTCCAACGTCACGCGGTATGGAGCTCGCGGCATCGTCCGAACCGTTCGGAAACTCGTCAAGCTGCCGATGGCCCGCTTCATGCGATCCGACGAAGGCTTGACGGAACGGCGCTTCACGCTCTCCGTCACGGAGAACAACGTGACGGCGCACACCGCGCAGGAGCCGGAACCCGCGCCCGGCGGAACGGCGTCACAAGGGGGCTCTCAATGATCCTGTAACGACGGTTCTGCCGCCTGCGGCGTCGAAGAAGGGCCCTCGTGCAAACGGGGCGTCCTTCTTCGACGGACAGCCTGGAGAATAAATCCATGAAGTACGAAAAGAACTATAATTACAGCATTTTAATTAAACATTGTTGACGATTATAAATTTGCATCATATAATTTCCATAATATCTCTTTCAAGGAGCTGGCCCAATGTCTGATGAACTCTGGCAACGCCGCCGTTCGGGAAAGAAAAGCGCAAAGGAGAACGATCCCCGGAATCCGTATGAACACGACTACGGCCGCGTGATCCATTCGGCGGCGTTCCGTCGCCTCCAGAACAAGACGCAGGTTCTGGGCCTCGGCGACAGCGATTTCTATAGGACGCGCCTGACGCACTCAATGGAGGTCGCGCAGGTCGGCGCGGGGATCACGACGTATCTCAGCCGAAATACCGAAGAAGATCTCTTCGACATACAGGCTATTCTGCCGGAAGACCGCCTGATCCAGGCCATCTGCCTCGCGCACGACATCGGCAATCCCCCCTTCGGCCACGGCGGCGAGATAGCGCTGAACGAGATGATGCATAAACACGGAGGTTTCGAGGGAAACGGCCAGACGCTCCGGATCCTCTCGAAGCTCGAAAACTATTCCAACGGCTTCGGCATGGACCCGACGCGGCGCATGTTGCTCGGAGTCCTCAAGTACCCCGCCTCTTATTGCGAGGCCTGCAACGAAGAAGCGTATTCCGGCGGCTCCAATCCGAAGCGCTTCAAGCCGCCGAAGTGCTATCTCGACGACGAGCTTGACGTCGTCGAATGGATCCTCGAGCCGCTGGAGAAATCGGAACGCAAACTCCTGACAAGTTGCTTCCCGAAAGAAGAGGGAAAGCACTTGAAGACGCGGTTCAAGTCGCTCGACACCTCGATCATGGAGCTGGCGGACGACATCTCCTACGGCGTTCACGATCTCGAGGACGCAGTGTCGCTCAGGCTCATCACCGAAAAGAACTGGAACGAGACTCTGGAAGGCTTCAAATCGTCCATTCTGAATGATCTCATCGATCTCGGCAAAATACGAAAAGATCTCTTCAGCGAACGCGAGTATCTCGTCAAACACGCGATCGGCGAGCTGGTGCATTTCTTCATCTCCAACTCGGATATTGTCGAACAGAATCCCGGCTTTGAGACGCCACTCCTGAAATACATCGTGACGCTGAACGAGGACGCGCGCAAGCTGCTCGAATTCCTGACGAAGCTCGTCCAGGAACGGGTCATCGCCAGCCAGACCGTACAGCTTCTGGAATACAAGGGACAAATGATCATCAAGCGGCTCTTTTCCGCGCTCCATGAAGACCCGGAGAGTTTTCTGAACGAATCCGCACGGAAGAAGTATTCCGGCGCGACGAATGAACAACTGCGGATGCGCGCGCTCTGCGATTATGTCGCGGGGATGACCGACGAATACGCTGCGCGCCTGTACTCGATGATC
>CALMZW010000294.1 GCA_937870605.1 uncultured Synergistaceae bacterium | reverse complement strand
TCTTCCGCACGACGCACAAATCGGACTGACAGGGGTGGTGCGGACGCTATGAACCTCTTTCTCGAACAGCTCTTCAACGGTCTTGCGATCGGAGCGATCTACGCGCTCATCACGCTGGGACTCGCCCTCGTCTACGGCATTCTCGGCGTTCTCCACGTCGCGCACGCGGGAATCTATACGATCGGCGCCTATGTCGGATACGGCGTGTTCGTCGCAACCGGAAGCCTCGCGCTCGCTTTCGCCGTCTCCATGGCGTTCTGCGCGCTCGCGGGCGTCGCGATCGAACGGTTCGTCTACGCCCCGCTGATGAAGTACCCGCCCTACGTGCCGCTGATCAGCAGCATCGCGCTCTTCATGGCCGTCGAGGAGATCTGCCGTCTCATAGCCGGGCCCTACGTGCTCTCGTTCAGCACGAATCTCCCCTTTCCGGCCCTTTCGTTCGCGGGAATCCGTTTTTCTCCGAACCTGGTCGGAATCTACGTCATTTCGGGCGTCATCTTCTTCCTGCTCTGGTTCCTGACGACAAGGACGGAGATCGGTCTCGCGCTGCGGGCCACGGCCATGGACGCGCCGATCGCGTCGTCTCTCGGGATCAACAGTTCCATGGCCGTCGACATGGCGTTCGCGCTCGGCTCGGCCATCGCCGCCGTCGCGGGAATCCTCGTCGGAATCTACTACAACGAGGTCCATCCGGACATGGGGGCGATGCCCGCGTACAAGTCGCTGGCGCTGATCGTCGTCGGCGGACTCGGCTCCGTCGAAGGCGCCGTCGCGGCGTCGCTGCTGCTCGGCGTGGCGGAGACGCTGCTGATCGGCTTCGCGGCCATCCCGCTCCCACGGGACGCGCTGGCCTTCATCGCGATGATCGTGGTTCTGATGTGGCGTCCGACGGGGCTTTTCGGGGCGCGGTCATGACACAACCTTCCGGAGGAGGCGCCGGCGCATGAGCACCTATTTCGTCACGATCTCAACTTTTATCGCGATTCAGGCGATCGTCGCCTACGGACTCAATATCATCGTCGGGTACGCGGGGCAGATCTCGCTCGGACACGCGGCGTTCTTCGGCATCGGCGCCTATACGGCGGGGCTGCTTTCCACGAAGGCGGGACTCTCCTTCTGGGCGGCGCTCCCGATCGTCCTGCTGATCTGCGGCGCGCTCGGCGTCATTCTCGGTCTTCCGAGCCTCCGGGTGCGGGAGGACTTCCTGGCCATCACGACGATCGGCATCAACTTCATCGTCGAAGCCGTATTCCTCTACGTTCCCTTCTTCGGCGGGGCGATGGGGCTCGGCGGCATCCCGAAGATCGTCTTTTTCGGCGTCCGTCTCAAGGGAGAATCGCTTCTCGCCCTCTGTCTCGTCTGTCTCGCGTTCGTGATCCTGATCTGCTGGTGGTTCACGAAGAGCTGGGCCGGCCTGGGCTGCCGCGCGATCGCTTCCGACGAGACGGCCGCGTCGAGCATGGGGATCTCCCCCGTCCGCTTCAAGCTCCTCGCGTTCGTGCTCGGAACGGTCATCGCGGGGCTCGGCGGCGCGCTCTACGCGCACAGGATGGGCTTCATCACCCCGGCGGACTTCGGCTTTCCCGTTTCGACGATGATGCTTTCCATTATTGTGCTCGGGGGAATGGGAACCCTGTGGGGGCCGCTCCTGGGCGCGATTATCCTCGGGGCGCTGCCGGAGGTCTTCCGGCCGCTCGCGGATTACCGCATGCTGCTCTACGGAGCGCTGCTGCTCCTGATGGTGCGTTTCCAGCCCGGCGGGCTTCTCGGCGACGCGAGCGTCCTGATGAACCTTCTCAAACGCATGAAGGGAGGCGACCGTCATGCCGGATAACGCCCCGATCCTTTCGGTCCGGAATCTCTCGAAACGCTTCGGCGGCCTCCACGCCGTCGAGAGCGTCTCCTTCGACCTGATGAACGGCGAGATTCTCGGCTTGCTCGGACCGAACGGCGCCGGGAAGACCACCTGCTTCAACATGATCTCCGGCGTGTACACGCCGACCGAAGGGACGATCCATTTCCGGGGACGGCGCACGGACGGCCTCGAACCGCACGAAATGGCCGCGCTCGGCGTCGGGCGCACGTTCCAGATCGTCCGCCCGTTCGCGGCGATGACCGTCGCGGAAAACGTCATGACCGCGCTCGGGCAGTCGAACTACACGGGGCTGCACGCCCTCGTCCGCGCATGGAACACGCGTGCGGCGCGGCTCCGGGCGGTGGAGCTTCTGGAACGGGTCGGACTCGCGGTGCTCGCCGACAGGAACTCGGGGCAGCTTCCGCTCGGCGACCACCGGCGCCTCGAGATCGCGCGCTCTCTCGCCCTTTCGCCGAAGCTCCTGCTTCTCGACGAGTCGTTCTCCGGACTCCGCCACGAAGAGATCGGCGTCATGGAGCGGCTCATTCGCTCGCTTTCCGAATCGGGTATTTCCATTCTCCTCATCGAACACAATATGAAGGTGGCCATGTCGCTTTCCCACCGCGTCGTCGTGCTGGACCACGGCAGGAAGCTCGCCGAGGGGAGTCCCGCCGACGTGGCGTCGAACCCCGACGTCATCGAGGCCTACCTTGGGAAGGGGGGAATCACGGATGCTGCTGTCGGTCTCTGACCTTACGGTCGCCTACGCCGGCGTCGAAGCGGTATCGGGCGTTTCCTTCTCCGTCGGCGAGGGGGAGCTCGTCTCGATCATCGGCGCGAACGGCGCGGGAAAGACTTCGATCCTCAACGCCGTGATGGGACTGATTCCATCGTCCGGAGGGCGCATCGAGTTCGACGGGACGAACGTCACCCGCCTTCCGTCCCACCTCCGGGCCCGACGCAGAATGCGCATCGTGCCGGAGCGCGCGCGCGTCTTCGCGCACCTGACGGTTCGAGAGAATCTGCTCGTCGGGGCCTACGGCCTCCGGAAGGCGATCGACCTGCAGAAAAAACTCGAATGGCTCTACGGCTTCTTCCCGGTCCTGGAGGAGCGAAGCGCGCAGCTCGCCCGCACGCTCTCCGGCGGAGAGCAGCAACAGCTGTCGATCGCCCGGGCGCTGATCTCCGATCCCAAGCTTCTTCTCGTCGACGAAATCTCGATGGGGCTCATGCCGAAGCTCGTCGAGACCGTCTTCGAGGCGCTCCGCGACCTGAACCGCGAGCACGGCATCACGATCCTGCTCGTCGAACAGAACGCGCTCGCGTCGCTCCGGATTTCCAACCGCGGATACGTCCTCGAAGCGGGACGCATCGCCCTCGAAGGGAACGCGGACGCGCTCGTCCGGGATGCGGGCGTCCGGGAGGCGTACCTCGGCATCTAGCTTCATTCACTGCGGCGTTACGACCGCTTCCGCGAAGAGGCGGCGATCTCTGGAGGAGGTGTGCACCATGTCATTCAGCAAGGTGTTGCGTACCATGTTCGTTGTCCTGTGTCTGTCGGCGCTTCTCGTCTCTGTCGCCGGCGCGGAGGAGACCATCAAAATCGGTCTTCTCGCTCCCCTGACCGGCAAGGCGGCCGATGACGGCCTGAACGTCAAGAACTCCGTCGAAATGGCCGTCGAAAAGCTGAACGCTGCGGGCGGCGTTCTTGGGAAAAAGGTGGAACTCGTGACGTACGACGACCGCGCCGAGCCGAAGGATGCGGTCGCGCTCGCCCACAAGCTCATCGAACAGGACAAGATCGTCGGATTCGTCGCTGGCTCCTACAGCTTCCCGACGCGTGCGGTCGCCCCGATCTTCCAGGAGGCCGAAGTGCCGCTCGTCGCGGCGTACGCGCTGCACCCGGACATCACGAAGGCCGGCGACTACTGTTTCCGCAACGGTTTCCTCGGCACCGTCGAGGGACGCGGTTGCGCCCACGTCGCCGTGAAGATGCTCGGTTCGAAGAAGCTCGCCCTGATCCACGCCGATAACGATTTCGGCCGTACGCTCGCCGAAGGCGCCCGGAAGTACGTCGAGAAATACGCGCCCGACACGAAGATCGTCCACGAAGCCGTCTATCCGTTCGCCGAGAAGGACTACACCCCCTATCTCTCGAAGATCAAGGCCGAAAACCCGGACGTCATCATCGCGAGCGGCTACTTCTTCCAGATGGGGCCCCTGCTCAAGCAGGCCCGTGAAATGGGAATCACCGCGAAGATCGTCGGTGAAGAGGGCGCGGATTCCCCGATCCTCTTCAACA
Organism: uncultured Synergistaceae bacterium; assembly: GCA_937870605.1. Classification (GTDB taxonomy): domain Bacteria; phylum Synergistota; class Synergistia; order Synergistales; family Aminobacteriaceae; genus CALFXN01. The sequence goes on along the minus strand of CALMZW010000294.1, from coordinate 420 downwards.
TCGCCGGAAAAGCCGCCGACGGCTTCATCATCGTCACGAACCTCGACCGCGACGACAAGCGTCCGTTCGTCCAGGAGTACCTCAAGCAATACAAGGAACGGTACGGCATCGACACCTGCATGACGGGCGCGTCCGGCTATGACGCGTTCCTGATCATCATCAACGGCATCAAAACGGCCGGAAGCCTCGAGCCGAAGAAGATCCGCGACGCGATCGCCGCCACGAAGGACTTCGACGGCATGACCGGCGTCATCAAGGGCTTCACCCCCGAACGAGAAGTCGTGAAACCGCTTCAGGTCCAGATCGTCAAGGACGGCAACTTCCGCCACTACGCGGTCATCGACGACCCCGAACTCATCGCGCAGTAACCTTCAGACTCCCCGGCAAACGAGAGAGCCGCCCACCAGCAACCGGCGGCGG
>CALMZW010000293.1 GCA_937870605.1 uncultured Synergistaceae bacterium | reverse complement strand
GATCATCGAAAGGGGATTCGAACTCTTGCCGCCGCCCGTCAGCGAGTTCATCATTCCCTGCATGGCCTTCTGCATTTCCGACATGATGTTCTGCATGGCGCTCATGATGTCCTGTCCGTTGCCGACGACGCTCTTGAGACGGTCCTTATCCTCGGGAGGCAGCGTTGCGGCGTCGATCCCCTTCGCCTGTTCCTGGGCGCCATTGATCGCTACGGCCGAGTTCTGCGACAACGTCGCCTGCCGGTTCTTGATGTCCTGCTCGGTCAGCGGATCGACCTTGAGAGAATCGACGGCGGCCTTCCAGGACGAGTAGGTCGCCTCGGCGACCTTGACCGCCTGCGCGTCTTTCGTCGACCCGTTGATCGTCTGAACCTGCTCGTCGGTCAACCGGCGCAGACGCTTCAGCGAGGACTGCGCCTCCGGGATCTGCGCCTTGAGTTTTTCCATCAGCTTCGCGGCTTCGGCGTCCTTTTCGTCCTTGTAGGCGCCATACATCGACGACTGCGTCTCCATGGCGCCGTTGATGACCTTGAATTCCTTTTTCTTATCCCGGTCAATCCGTTCGAGCGTCTTCGCCGCGTTGACTCCCGAGGGCCCCTTCTTGCGCATCTTCTGCTTCTGCGCCACGACCGTCGTCTCGTCGGCTCCCTGAATACCGTGAAGCTCCTGAATGCCGGCTACTATGGTCGTATGACTCTGCATACTCTCTTCCAACGCCATCTGCGCGATAACCACCGCCGCAATCAACACAATGAAGACGACGACTCCCCATTTCAACACCCGTGACTTCTTTCCCTGCACCACACACACCTCCCGGGATATCGTACAATGCCGTAGCAAAACTTTTATTAAGTATAAGTAAATTATAAGAACATCCCCTCGGAGCGTCAAGGCAGTCAAATCCGGCTTCATATTTAATAATACCGGCAATACGACCATATTTGCGTTTTGCGCACGTTTGTACTATAAGATTAAGCTGAACGTCGCACCGCTTCGAAAACAAGCGGCGCAACAAAAAACCCGACATATTGCGTCATTTGAGACAAGCCGGCCAAGAGGGGTTTGAGAACACGGGAAGAGGAAAATTCTCATATTTTTTGCAAAAAATCATTTTTTGTTCGGTTTTGGGGAGAAGCAGACATTCGGTCGATGACGCCGGCGGAGAGACGCCTGGAGAACGTTCAAAATCGTTCGGAAACGGCAGAACCAAGACGAAGCATTCGTCCCCTGCATGAAGAACGCCCTCCCGAAATTTCGGGAGGGCGTCGTTGTCTCGGGTATCGTGAGAAACCGTATTCGCTATCGCCGCGTCATTTCGACGGCGTCGGCGACGGGGTTTCGGTCTGGGCGGACTGCTTCGGTACTTCCTGCTTCGCCGCCGCCTTTTCCTTCACCTGCTCCGCGAGCATCTGCTCGAAGCGCCACGCGGCCATTTCGGACCGGATGGACTGGATCTTCCCGAAAATCTCCCGCGCTTTCGCCTGATCGACGGGGTTGTCCATCATCGCGAGACGAAGCTGAAGTCTGGCCTTTTCCATCTCGGTCATCTTCGCCTTGAGTTCGGCGGGCATTTCGGCCATTGCGCCCATCCGCCCCATCATGCGACGCCCTTCGAAACGCCCGCCCCTGTCCTGGAAGCGTGCATCCCGGTCGCCGCCGCAGGCGCCGCGTCTGCCGGAGTACTTCGGGGCGTCGTCGTTCCGACCGCCGCAACACCCGTCGTTTCTCTCCATCGAACGCCGCCCGCAGGGCGCGTTCCTGAACGCTTCAGCGGAACCGGCCATTTCTCCGCCCGCCATGACGCACTGGTCACCCGCCGCGCCGCAGAACCCCCGCCCCATTCCCGGGCCAAACGCAAACGCCGCTCCGGCTATCGCAAGAACCGCTACAGCTACACCGGCAAGAATAATCCGTTTCATCTCCACACACCTCCGAATGAATCTCTGGAATGCAGCCAGTGTACTGTGACGGGTTCCCCGTCGCATCGGCATTATACCCCAGCAAGGTATGCGTACTTCTACGGACGGGTTCCAGGGGCGGGACGCGCGCTCAGACGTCGTTTTCCCGTTTCGAGGATCGCTCCTCCTTCGCGGGGAAGGGCTTTCCCTCGACGACGAAGTAGGCGCGCTCGGCGATATTGATCACGTGATCCCCCGCGCGTTCGAGGTGGCGGATGATCCACAGTTCCTCCGCGCCGACCTTGACGGCTGCGTGATCGGCGCACAGGCCGGAGGACACGGACTCGAGAAAATCCTTCGTGCTTTCCGCGTACGCTCCGTCGATATCATCGTCCCGGCGCCACAGATCGCGGGCGAGTTCCCCGTCCGAGTCCCGAAACGCGCACAACGCGTCGTGGAGCATCGAGCGGACACATGCGACCATCGGCAGGATGCACCCTTTCGGGACGAACGAGTGCGACGCGTTGAGCTTGAGCGCCTTCTGGGCGATGTTTTCGGCCTGGTCGCCGATCCGCTCCAGATCGGTGATGATCTTGAGCGCCGCGAAGACGAAGCGCAGTTCGGCGTCCCCGGGACGCCGCATCGCGATGGAGCCGAGGCACTCCTGGTCGATGAACTCCTCCATCCGGTCGATGGCGTCGTCTCCTTCGATGACGCTCCAGGCGAGATCGTCGTCGCGATCGACCAGAGAGCGGACCGCCATGCCGAGCGCCTGCGACGCCATTTCGCCCATCTTCGTCACCATGTCGAGAATACGCACGCGATCCGTGGAATACAACAGGGATTCGACGGCCTTCCGGCCGCTCCGTTCCGCCATGTCCGTTTTCTTCCCTTCCAGTCAGGCGTTCAGTTCCGCGCGACGGTGCGATAGGCCTCGCCCCGAGCGACTTCGAGGGAGGTTTTGACGAGGGAGTACACCTGCGACAGAAAATCGATGAGCGGCGAGAGTTCCCTCCGGTTGAGCGCTTCCGTCCCGAGCCGCGCACGGATCTTCCGGTCGAGTTCGTCGAACTCGCGCTCGTAGCGGCTCGTGTCGGATGCGGAATCCGCATCGCCGAGCGCGAACGCGCGCAGCGCAAGACGTATGTTCGTGTGCGCGAGGCGCGTCAGCGCCTCCCACGTCTCTTCGCCGACCTCCCGCCGGAAAAGCGCCATCGTCCCCTGCTCCGCCATGCAGCGCAGGTCCCCGGAGAGGATTCGCGCCATCTGGCGGAAGGCCAGCATCGAATACGACACCGTAGCATAGCTCTCCCGCATGCGTTCGTCATCGGCGGAGATCCGGATCCGGTACATATATTCCTCGCACGTTTCGGACAGGTCCCGGATCGCGGAAGGCAACTGTTCGAACTCGCGCCGTCCCTGTTCGGGGAAGAAGAGAATCTGGCAGTACAGCTCCATGTAGTTCGCGAGCCGGATCATCTCCTGCGAAAGCAGCAGAATCGAGAGCGAGGGCACCTCCACGAGTTCCTCGTCGAGGTAGACGGGGCTTCCCAGGCGCTCCCCTCCCGTGCGTTCGGCGATCTGTCCCGATATCGACGCGAGAAGGTCCGTGAACGGATAGAAGACCAGCGCGTTGAAAACGGTCATTCCGACCTGCGCCATGACGATCGTTCCGGAGATCGGACCGCCCGCCCGCGAGAGCAGCATTTCGATCCAGGGCAGCAGCGGAATGAGCAGCAGGACGCCGCTGAGCTTGTAGACGAAGGTGCAGATGCCGAGCTTGCGCGCGTTCTGCTTTCCGGAAAGCCCGGCGAGCAACACCGTGACGGACGAGCCGACGTGCGCGCCCATGACGACCGGGAAAACCGCCGAAAGCGGCAACGCCCCGGCCGTGGCGAGCGCAACCGCGAGCGCCATGACGGCCGAGCTGCTTTGGAGGACGCCCGTCGCCGCGAGGGCCGCGAATCCCGTCAGAAACGGATTCCCCGCGACCCGCGCCGCGAGTTGGCCGAAACGCGGATCGGCCAGCAACGGCCCGACGCCGAGTTTCAGAACGAACATTCCGAGCAGGACGAGCGAGAGGCTTCGGAGGACGTTTCCCATCTTCGCCGTTTTCCCTTTGCCGAAGCGCGTCATGAGCAGGCTTACGGCCAGAAGGAGCGGCGAGAAGGCGACGATGTCGAGACTCAGCAGAAAGGTGACGAACGTCCCGCCGACGCTCGCGCCCATCATGACGACGACCGATCCCGCGAAGGAGAGCATCCCGACGTCCACGAAACCGATCGCGAACGACGTGGCGACGGTGCTCCCCTGCGCGATGGCGGCCAGGATCATTCCGAACAGGAGGGCCATCGGCTTGCGTCGGGTGAAACGGATCATCAGCTCGCGGAAGGGCCCCCCGAAGCTCGTTGCGAACGCGCTCGTGGACTCTTCGACGCCGTACAGGAAGAGCGCGAGCCCTCCCAGGATATCGATGAAATCGAAGAGGTGCGGAATCACGCGGCTCCCCCTGCTCCTTTACGCGACGACGGACCTTTTCTGCTCTTCAGGTACGGAACGAGGACGGAGGCGAACGCAAGCAGCAGGAGCGTCAGCGACAGCGGACGGGTGAAGAAGAGCTGGACGCCGCCCATCATGATCGTCGTGCGCAGGTTCTGCTCGATCATCGTGCCGAGGATCATTCCGAGAACGACCGGGGACACCGGGAAATCGTAGCGCGTCAGGATCCACCCGATCACGCCGAACGCGAGGCAGACGCCCACGTCGAACATCGAGGACCGGACCGCGTAGCTGCCGATGAACGAAAACGCCAGGATCATCGGATACAGGGCGCGTTTCGGGATCAGTGCGGTGCGGATCCAGAGGCGCGCGCCGAGCAGTCCGAGAATGAGAATGAATACGTTCGCGACGAGCAGGCTGGAGAAGAGCGTGTAGACGATTTCCGGATGCTTCGTGAAGAGTTCCGGCCCCGGCTGGAGTTCGTGAATCATCAGCGCGCCGAGAAGCACCGCGGCCGACGAGCTTCCGGGGATCCCGAGCGTCAGCAGCGGAACGAGCGCGCCGCCCACGGATGCGCTGTTGGAGGCCTCCGCCGCGGCGACGCCGAAGGGCGTCCCCTTGCCGAAACTCCCGGGGTCGTCGCTCACGCGTTTCTCGATGTCGTAGGCGATGAACGACGCGATCGTCCCGCCCGCCCCCGGAAAGATGCCGATCACGGTGCCGATGACCCCGGCGCGGAGCATCGCGTATTTGAGCTTCAGATAATCCCGGACGCCGGGCCAGGGGGACTTGTCCTTGTCGGGGACGAGAGGCGGCGTGTTCACTTCGCCCGATTCGATGCCGCAGAAGACCTCGCTCAGCGCGAAGAGCCCGATCAGGACGGGGATGAACGAAAACCCGTCGTAGAGCCGGATGAAGTCGAAGGTGAAGCGGCTGACGCCGCTCAGGGGATCGAGCCCGACAGTGTTCAGCAACAACCCCAGAAGCACCGCCACGAACGACTCCAGCCAGCGGCCGCCTCCGAGCGAGGCGATGGTCGAGAGACCCAGAATCGCGAGCGCGAAATACTCCGCGGGCCAGAACTTGAGCGCGAGCTTCGCGAGCGGCCCGGAGAAGAGGATCAGAATGAATATCCCGATAAAACCGCCGGCGACGGACGCGATCAGAGACACGCCGAGCCCGGTT
>CALMZW010000292.1 GCA_937870605.1 uncultured Synergistaceae bacterium | reverse complement strand
GGAAACGAAGCAGAGCCCGTTCTGCCCATTTCGTCGGATTTCGGAACACGTATTCAGGCGGATCACCTGTTTTACAACCTTCCGGCGCGACGAAAATTCCTGAAGACGTCTCTGTCCGAGTTTCGAAAGTGCCATGGCGTCGTAACGAACTACGCCATGGCATACCCGGAAGTCGAATTTCTTCTGACGAACGAGGGAAAAACCTCGTTTCACTCGAAGGCCGGCGGGGATAGAAAAAAGGTCCTCGAGTGCGTTTGGGGACGCGGGGACATCCGTTCCGCATCGTTTGAGTACGGAAGCGTTTCCGTTGAAGCCTGGTTTCGGCCCGAACCTGAAAGGAGCCGAATGCAACTGCTCGCGTATGTCAACGGCCGTTTGTTTTTCGATCCGGTTATCCGCGCCGCCATCTCCCGTGTCTGCCATGATCCCTCGGGGCAATGGGCGTTTTTCCTGCGGCTCGCGCCGGAAAACGTGGATGTCAACATTCATCCGGCGAAAACCGAAGTCCGGTTTCTTGTCCCCGGAGATGTGTTCGAGGCGGTCCGGTCGTCCGTTGCGCTTCTGATGGAACCGGGGCATAGCCTGTCGATTCCGGTTCCTTTCGTGACGCGCCGCGTCGCCGAAAGCGGAACGGGCGCTCCCGACCGTGGACGTGCGTCGTTTCGTTCCGCTCCCGCAGGGTTTGGAACGGCGATTCGGGATGTCCAGCCTCTGTTTGGACGCGTATCGACGCCCTGGACTTCGGAAGAACCCGTTGCCGATGAAACGCCCCACGACATCTCCGAACCCCGCGAGGACGTCCGCTTTCTGGCGCAGAACGCCGAAGGATATCTTCTTTTTGAGGATGAAGCGGGACTTGTCCTGATGGATCCGCATGCGGCGCAGGAGAGAGTGCAGTACGAGAGGATCAGGCGAAGACTCCTCACGGCGAACCCGGAACAGGGAGTCCTTTCGGTGGTCCCGTTGCCTCCGTCGTTGTCGCTTGAGATCGAGGAGAACCAGGATTCCCTCGAATCGCTCGGATTTTCTTTCGAGAGGAAGGACGGAGAACTCAGGATAACGCGTCTGCCTTCGTGCGCTGAACTCGGTTCCCCCGAAGCGGCTCTCCGTGTTGCGCTCGAAGTTGTCGGCTGGCGAACCGACGCATGCTTCGGAGACCTTCGCGACGTCTACTGGAAAACATGTGCGACCGTTGCGTGTCACGCGTCGCTGCCCTTGGGGAAACGCCTGTGCGAAGCGGAGGCCCTGGCGTTATGGAACGATCTGTCCGGCTGCGAAACTCCCGCTTCGTGTCCTCATGGTCGGCCTACGACGCTGCGTATTTCGCGCGCCACTATTTCGAGTCACTTCGGGAGAGAAAAATGATGGAGCAAAAAAAGCGCGTCGTCGGGATCATCGGTCCCACGGCGGTCGGGAAGACGGCGTTGAGCCTTGGCGTTGCGGAGCGGCTTCACGCGGAAATCGTATCGGTCGACTCCCGGCAGGTCTATCGATATATGGATGTCGGCACGGACAAGGTTTCACCGGACATCCGAAGGAAAACCATCCATCATCTTCTGGACGTTGCGATGCCGGACGAGGTGTTCTCTGTCGCGGATTTTGTCGAGCTCTCGTCCGGGATTGTCGAGCGCGTCGCCGCCAGGGGGAGACGCACGCTCTTCGTCGGCGGAACGCCGTTTTATTTCAACGCCCTTCTCGAAGGAACGCTGACGAAAACGCTGCCGAAGGATGAGGGCGTCAGGAGGCGAATTGCGGAGGAGTGCGACGCGTTTGGGAATGAAAGGATATTCGCTCGTCTCATGGAGGTTGACCCGGTTTCGGCGTCTCGCCTGCATCCCCGCGATGTCCGCAGGGTTTCGAGAAGCCTTGAAATATATGAGCTCACCGGGAAGACGGCCGCATGGTGGTACGAAAACGGCGAGAAATCCCCTTCTCCGTTCGACGTCCTGTATATCGGGCTAAACCGCCCCAGACAGATGCTGTACGACTCCATCGAAAAGCGCGTTCGCGCACAGTTTGCATCCGGATTTATCGAAGAGGTCGAATGGCTCCTTTCGAACGGTTTCGACGAACACTTTCCTTCGATGCAGGGGTTCGGGTATAAGGAGATTCTGTCGGCGATCAAGGGAGAAATGTCTTTCGAGGATGCGGCGTTGTCGGACATTGCATCCACGAAGTTTTTTGCGCGGAAACAAATGACATGGTTCCGGAAGTTTTCTCCGTCAGTGTGGTATGATACTTCGGGTTATACGGAAGGCATGCAGAGTCTTGTTGAAGGTGTTGTGACAATGTGCGAGAGGTTCTATGAGGAAGGGAAGCTCCCTTGACGGAGATTGTCGTCGCAAAGCCGACGGGGCTGTGCTTCGGCGTCCGGCGGGCCATTCAGCGTCTTGAGGATGCCTTGAGCACGCAGGGAGTCGTTTACGCGCTCGGAATGCCCATCCATAACCCGCAGGAAGTGGACCGACTCTCCCGTAAAGGAGCGCTCGTCGTCGAAGCCCCCTCCGATATTCCGCATCGTTCGAAGGTCTTTATTCGCGCACACGGCATTTCGCCGGACGTTTACGCCGAGCTTGAGGCGAAACAATGCGAGATCATTGACGGGACGTGTCCGTTCGTGAAGAAAGCGCAGGATCACGCGCGTTCCCTGTCGGGCGAAGGGTATCATATCGTCATCGTTGGCGACAACGAACATCCGGAGGTCAAGGCGATACGGGGTTGCGTCCGGGAAGAGGGCGTTTCCGTCGTCGGAGGCGCGGATGAGGCCCGGAGTATTGGCAAATACAGGCGTATTGGAGTAATATCTCAGACGACGCAGAAAGAAGAATGCCTGGCCGGCGTTGCGGCCGCTCTTGTCGCTTCCGTGGACGAATTGCGGGTGTTCAATACGATCTGCAAGGCCACGGTCGAACGACAACAAGGAATCAGGGAACTGGCCCGAAACGTGGACGGCGTCATTGTGATCGGAGGCAGAAACAGCGCGAACACCGGAAAACTGTTCGATATCGTACGTTCGAAAAAAACGGACGTTATGTGGATAGAACATGCCGAAGAACTGGACGGGAGGTGGCTCGCTGGAAAGCAGAGGATAGGAATCGCCGCCGGGGCGAGTACCCCGGACTGGTTGATCGACCAGTTGAAAACAGCATTAGCGACTTCGCAGGGAGTCAAGGGGGATGGAAGGTTATGACAGAGGAAATGAAGGACATTCAGGAAATCGGGGAAGAAACGACTGAAATGGAAATAGAGCACACGGAGACGCCCGTCGAGGAAAGCATGGAGAGCATCCTCAGGAAATATGGCGACATGGAGGATCTCCACCGTGGAAAGATCATTTCGGGAAACATCGTTGGTCAGGGCGACGACGGATGGCTCGTGGACGTCGGATATAAGTGCGAGGGTTTTCTTCCGGCGCGAGAGTGGTCGCACAAGATGCTTGTCAACGATGCGGAAAAACCCGAGATCAATGATACGGTAACGGTGGAAGTCATCAACGTCCGGCATGGCGAAGAGGCGCAGCTTCATGTCAGCCGGTGGCGCTGCGAGTTCGACAAGCGATGGAACGAACTTGAAGAGAAGCTCTCTCAAAAAGACGTGATTACCGTGCGCGGGCTTCGTAAGGTCAAGGGCGGTCTCATGGTGGACTGCTGCTCCCTGGAGGGTTTTGTCCCCATTTCCCATCTCGCTGCTGAAGGACGCGGAGTCAACCCCGGCAAATACGTCGGAGAGGAATTCGAAGTCAGACTCCTCGAGAAGGACAGAAGAAAGCGACGGCTTGTTCTGTCCCGACGGCTTCTGCTTGAACAGGAACTTTCAACCGAGCGGGATTCCTTCTACGGGAACGTCACGGAAGGCGCCGTAATGGAAGGCACGGTCAGCAGCATCACGGCCTTCGGCGTCTTCGTCAATCTCGGACCCATCGACGGTCTCGTGCATATGAGCGAGCTTTCCTGGAAACGCAACAACAAGCCCAAGGATCTCGTGAAGAAGGGCGATACGGTCACCGTCAAGGTCATCGGCATCGACAGGGAAAACAGCCGTATTTCGCTGAGCATCAAACAGACGCAGTCCGATCCGTGGCTGACCGCGGCCGAGCGATGGAAGAGCGGAACGCGCACGACAGGCGTCGTGACGAACGTAACCGATTTCGGCGCTTTCGTCGAAATCGAGCCGGGCGTCGAAGGTCTCATCCACATCGGAGACTTGTGCTGGGCGAGAATCAAGCACCCGAAGGAGATCCTCAAGAAGGGGCAGGAAGTCGAGGTCGTCGTGCTCGACGTCGACGGCGAGAAGCGACGCATCAGCCTCGGGTACAAGCAGCTTCACGATCCGTGGGCGAATATCGACTCCCGCTTCAGCGTCGGACAGGATATCACCGTTAAGGTCGTGCGCCTGGCTGACTTCGGCGCCTTCGTCGAAATTGAAGAGGGCGTGGAAGCGCTCATTCACATTTCCCAGCTGAGCACGGAGCGGGTGGACAAGCCGCAGGATGTTCTCGCGGAAGGGCAGGAAGTCGTTGCGCGCGTGATAGAAATCAACCCGTCCGAGCGCAGGATGCGGCTCAGCTTGAGCGCGCTCGAGGAAGATGACGGCCGGAAGCGGCATGAAGAGGAAAAGAAACGACGCGCCTCGTCGCCGAAACCCGAGCGCGAAAAAGAGAAAACGAACTCGTATTCCGCCGAGGAACAGCAGGTCACGATTGGAGATTTTCTGAAGGATTCCTTCAAGCAATAGGAAGACAGATCGAAAGGGCAGGGTCGCTCCTATGCGGCCCTGCCTTTTGTTTGAGGTGAGACGACTGTGGACGATATGCGTTTGAGAGTGTACCCCGACCCCGTTCTGAGAGAGCCGACGCTTCCCGTGACCGAATTCGACGAGGCGTTTCGCGAAAGAATCGAGAAGATGGTGCGGATCATGCACGAACGTGACGGCGTCGGTCTGGCGGGTCCGCAGGTCGGCTGGTCGAGACAGGTGGCCGTCGTTTTCGACGGAGAGAAGAATCATGTTCTCGTCAATCCCGTTATCGAGTCGACCGGAGGAGAACAGGAAGGCGACGAGGGATGTCTGAGCTTTCCGGGAATCTTTACGAAAGTGCGTCGTTCGAAAGAAGTCACCGTTCGCGCCATGGACGAGTACGGCAAAGAGCGGACGCTATCCGTCGAGGGGTTTATTGCGAGGGCCTTCCTTCATGAAATCGATCACTTGAACGGACGGCTCCTGATCGATTCCATGTCGCCGCTGAAACGCAGCCTTTTGCGAAAGAAGATGCGGCGACTCGAAAAGGACGAGGAAATGTGACGCGGATCTGGTTTGCGGGATCGGGCGTTTTTGCGGCCGCGTGCCTGTCGCGGATTTCTGAAGACATTTCGATCGATCTGGTCATTACGGGCGTTCCGGCTGCGGCGGGAAGAGGGCTTCGTCCTCAGCCGACGGAAGTCGATCTCTGGTGCGAAGGGAAGAAGTGTGACGTCCGCAGAACCGAACGCCTCATGAGCGATGCTCCGCTGATCGACCGCCTTTCCGATTGCCCCCCTGATATTTTCCTTGTTGTCGATTTCGGACAAAAGATCCTTCCGCCCTTTCTCGATCTTCCGCATTCGGGATGCTTCAACATACACCCGTCTCTTCTTCCGCGATACAGAGGCGCCTCCCCGGTTCAACGGGCGATTCTCTCCGGAGAACGTCGTTCCGGTGTCACCCTCTTCCGGCTTGTCGAGGCAATGGATGCCGGGCCCATCCTGTCGCAGGAAAGCATCGACATATCCGATGGAACAACTGCCGGGGAATTTGCGGCTATTTGCGCGGAAAAAGGTAGCGAGCTTTTCCTCAAAGGTGTAAAATCTATCATTGATGGTAGTTGCGTGTACAGAGAGCAAAATTCTGAATCGGTATCGTATGCTCCAAAAATACAGAAATCCGAGTCGTTGATTGACTGGCGCAACCGATCCGGAGCGATTCACGACAGAGTCCGCGCCTTCAATCCCGCTCCGGGCGCATATTTTATGTTTCAAGGCAAACGGATCAAATTGTGGCGCACGAAATGCATTCCAGCGTCGGGACGCCCGGGAGAATTTCTCGGACTCGACGAAAAGGGGTTTCCTCTCGTTGCGACAGGCGAAGGCGCTTTGGTTCTTTCATCGGTGCAACCGGAGGGAAAACGCGTTCTGGAAGGTTCCGACTGGATACGCGGCATTCGCATACAAAAGGGGGCGGTTCTTGGGTGACAACCGATGGTCTCTTTCCGTTCGCGGATCTCGTCAGGCTCTATCAATGGCCGAAAACCATCGCCGTTACGGGAGCGTTGGGATCCGGAAAGACCGAATGGGTCCTGAATCTCGCTCTCGGCCTCAAATCGGGCGGCGAAGACGTGACGATCGCCGACGTCGACATCATCAATCCGTATTTTTGTGTCCGCCAGGTTTCCGAAACACTGAAAAGCAAGGGGTTTTCCATCATTACCCCGCCCGAAACCGCAAAATGGAGCGATATGTCCGTCATCAACGCCAGGGTTGGATGGGCCGTCTCCGCTGAGCACGGACATCTGTTGCTCGATATCGGCGGAGACGCCGAAGGCGCCCTTGCCCTCAAACAGTTCGAACCGCAGATCAAAAAGGCGGGGTACCTTCTCGTTCTCGTCGTAAACGCCTTTCGCCCCATGACCTCGACTCCCGAAAAAATCGAAAAAATGCTCAAGAAGATGGAATCCATCGGCGGGTTGCGTGTCGGAGCGCTTATAAGCAACTCTCACCTCATGCATGAGACCACGGCCGCTGATTGCGTCGAAGGGTTGTCGGTCGTACGGGAGACCGGACGGCTTCTCGATCTTCCTGTTTTGTACGCGGGAGTCGCTCCCGCATTGGAGGCGGAGGTGCGAGCGCTGCAAACTCCCGGGGATTCCGTTCCTGTCTGGCCGGTTTCCAGATATATGCTTCTTCCCTGGGAAGATGGTTGTATCTGGTCGCAGGGTGACAAAAAGAAGCAAACCGATTTCCGTTCCTGAAGTTTGTCTCATAAACGCTGGAAGGGGTGGTGCGTGTCATGGCTAAGGGAAGAATCACGGTTCTCGAAGAGTACTGCAAGAGCTGCGGATTGTGTGTGGCTGCGTGTCCGATGAAGGTGCTGCGGATTTCCGAGCGCATCAACGAACGCGGGTATAGACCTTGTGAACAGTACAAGGACGGATGCATCGGGTGCGGCATGTGTGCAATGAGCTGCCCGGATGCGGCGATCGAGGTTTACAGGATCGAAGACTAGCATTCGGAGGTGACGTATATGACTCGCGTACTTATGAAGGGAACGGAAGCAATTGCGGAAGCGGCGATTCAGGCGGGGTGCAAGTATTTCTTCGGCTACCCGATAACGCCCCAGAACGAAATTCCCGAGTAT
>CALMZW010000291.1 GCA_937870605.1 uncultured Synergistaceae bacterium | reverse complement strand
AACGGTTCCGCGCTGGAAGGCCATGTACATCTCGGAAGAACTCATGACCGTGGGAGCCGCGCCGAGGGCTCGCAGCGTCTCCGCGTCGCCGCTTCCGAACGAACGCATCGTGAGGCCCTTGAAGTCGTCGGGCTTCGTGAGCGGCCGTTTGCTGTTGAAGAACTGGATGTAGCCGTAGTCAACCCAGAAAAGGTCCTTCACGCCGACCTTTTCGAATTCCGCGTCGAATATTTTCCCGGCGCCGCCTTCGATGAACTTCTTGGGCGACGTCAGATCCTTGAACACGAACGGAAGCTCGAAGAAGTCCGCGACGGGGATCATGCCGGACCATTTGTTGACGGAGACGAGCCCGACTTCGACGTTGTTGTCCTGCAACGCTTCGACGATCTCGGTATCCTTGAAGAGCGTCGCCGAGTCGAAGATCTTCGCAGTGATGGATTTATTCGAATACTCCGCAACTTTATCGGCAAACACCTGGATTCCCTTTGAAATGTGGTGGGACGGGGGAAGCTGGTTGGAAATACGGAACTCCGTAGCCGCGAACGCGGTTCCCGCAAGCACGCAGAAAGACATTGCAAGGACAGTCGCCTTCATCATTCGCTTCATAATCTCCACTCCTTCGCCAGAATGTTGTGATTCAGAAACTCCCTGCGCCGAAAAACGCACTTTTGCGATTCCTACTCACCCCCCTGGTTTTCAACCAGATGCAGTCGTCTGTGAAAATAGCTGTAATGCCTGTTCTTCCGGATGCTCTCGAGATCCCCGACAATAAGGGTCTCAAGAATCTTCACGTGCTCGAGCGCGGATCGCTCCAGATGTTTTTCTTCCTTGAGGTCGCGGATCATCGCGATTTGCAGCTGGCTGTAGATTCCCTTGAGAAGATGGTGCGTCCACCGTCGGCCCGAGCATTCGGAAAGAGTGAGGTGAAAAAGGAGATCCTTTTTCGTAAATGCGATGACTTTTTCTTCCATGGATCCTTCGCCCTGACAGACACTGAGCATGTCTTCGAGGATCGACCGGAGTTTTCCGGTGATCGCTTCCGTAAGGAGGCCCCCGCGAACGATCGCGTCGAAGATCTGGCTTTCCAGCGCGAACCGGATGTCGTACAGCTCGGCCACATCTTCTTCCGAATACTCGATAACGAGCGCGCCGCGTCTCGGGATGGACTTCACGAGTCCCTGGGAATCCAGTATCCTCAGCGCTTCCCGGACGGGGGCCCTGCTGATGTTCAGCAATCGCGCGACCTCTTCCTCGCGAATGAAGGTCCCGCAGGGATACTGGTCCGAAACGAGAAGTTGCGTCAGCAAATACGCCGCGACTTCCTCGGAAAGCGAATGATGTTCAATAGTGACAACCATCGGAGTCCTCCCTGAGCACGAAGCCACGAAGTGTCTACTGTCGACAATTCAATTAAGCATAACGCTACTCCTTAATTTTTTTCTGTCAAGTTTGGATACTGGATACATAATGCTTATCGCCCAAGGAGTGAAGAACAGCATGCCGCCCCTTTCGCGCCGAGGGGCGTTGTCCTACAATGACCGCATGGACAAAAACGACTGGTTCCCCAAGAATCCCTGGTTTTCCGCGGATACTCCTGAAGGCGGCCGATTCCGTTTCAAATGGAAACTTCCGCTTGCCTTCGCAGCCCTGGCGTTGCTCCTTTTCGCCTTCTTCCCCACGATGGCCCGGGTCTACACGGACTTCCTCTGGTATCAGGCGGAAGGATTTCTTTCCGTGTGGCTGCGCGATATTCTCTACTCGTGGGCGACGTTCGCATTCGTCTTCACGGTAAGTTTCCTCTTCCTGATTTCCCAGTGGGGAAGCGCCCGCCGCCATATAGGGCGATCGTCTCCGGGAATGATCGCGGAGCATTTCGCCGGCCCGCAGATCCGGACCGTCGTGCTTCTGGCGGCGCTGTTCTTCTCGTTTTCCATGGGAGGGGCCTTCAGGGAACAGTGGAAGGTTCTGCTATCCGCGCTTGTCGGCGCGCCGTTCGGCGAGGCCGATCCGATTTTCGGGATGGACGCGGGCTTTTTCGTCTTTACGCTTCCCGCGATATCGACGGTTACCGGGTGGTTTCTGGCGCTCGTCATGTTGTCGCTGATCGGCTGTTCCGCGATCTACGTCCTCGGCTCGCTTCCCGATTTTCGAAGCGCTCCCGTATGGAAGTCCCCGATCGACAAGAAGGCGACGAGCCATCTGCTCCGTCTCTGCGCGCTGGCCGTCTTCCTGTGGGGCGTCGAGCGCTGGCTCGCGCGGTACGATATTCTCTTTTCCGGGAACGGAGTGGTGTATGGCGCAGGATTCGTCGACTCCGTCGTGACGCTCCCGGCGCAGACGCTCCTCGCCATCCTGTCCTGGGCCGCAGCCGTCGTCCTCGTGCTGCCCATGCGCAAGGGGAAGAAAGTGCTTCTCGCTCTCGCAGGAACGGTCCTCGCCGTTCACGTCATCGCGATGGGAGTCCTCCCGTCGCTCGTCCAGCGCTTCATCGTCGAACCCAACGAGTTCGCCCGGGAACGATCCTACATCGAGCGCGGCATCGCCTCGACGCTGAAGGCCTACGGCCTGGATGCCGTGAAGACGGAGACGGTCGTCCCGGCGCCGTCGATCACCCGGGACGATCTGTCGCGCGAAGCGGAAACCCTCCGCAACATCCGCATCTGGGACGAAGGACCGCTGCTCCGGAGCTATAAGCAGCTCCAGGAAATCCGGACGTATTACGACTTCGACCAAGTGGATATGGACCGCTACACGGTCGGCGGCGCGCGCCGCCAGGTCATGCTGTCCGCGAGGGAGCTCGACCTGAAGGAATTGCAGACGCGAACATGGGTCAATACCCGCCTGGAGTTCACGCACGGGTTCGGCGTCGTCATGAACCCGGTGACGGAGATCGCCTCGGAAGGACAGCCGAAACTGTGGATCCGCGACATCCCGCCGCAGGTTTCGATTCCGCTTTCCATCGACCGGCCGCAGATCTATTACGGGGAGAAAACGGCTCCGTACGTCTTCGTCCGCACGACGGTGAAGGAATTCGATTATCCGCTTGGAGACAGCAATTCCCGGACGGTCTACGACGGCAGGGGTGGAGTCGGCATCGGATCCCTGCTTCGACGGGTCGCTTTCGCAATCCGGTTCCGGGACAGCAGAATTCTGTTCACCGACGTCTTCACCCCCGAAAGCCGCGTCCTCTTCGTTCGTTCCGTCACGGAACGCCTTCACGCGGTCGCTCCCTTCCTGCTGTTCGACCGTGACCCGTATCTCGCCGTCGTTGACGGCAGGCTTCTCTGGATCACGGACGCCGTGACGGTTTCGGACGGGTATCCCTACTCCCAGCCCGTCACGGTTCAGGACCCCCTGACATCGGACCGCCGGACGGTCAACACCGTTCGCGGCAGCGTCACGGCCACGGTTGACGCCTACGACGGAACGATCACGCTCTACGCAGTCACTCCGGACGACCCGATCCTTCAAACGTGGTCGCGCATCTACCCCGGCCTGTTCACGCCCGGGGATACAATCTCCGCGAGCCTGCGCGGCCATCTGCGGTATCCGAAGGATCTCTTCTCCATCCAGGCGGAGATCTACCGGACCTACCACATGCGGGAGCCGAATACGTTCTATAACAAGGAGGACGTCTGGGAGCGGACGACCCGGAACGGACAACGCCAGGGAATGGATTCCTACTACTCGACGCTTCGGCTGCGCGGAGGGAAGAATGTCGAATTCGCGCTCATCACCCCCTTTATGCCGGTCGGAAAGGACAACCTCATCGCATGGATGGCCGGGCGCTGCGACGCTCCCAACAGAGGGCAGCTCGTGGTCTATACGCTCCCGAAACAGCTTCTCGTGTACGGCCCGGCGCAAGTGGAGGCGCTGACGAACCAGCACCCGGAAATTTCCGCTCAGCTCTCGCTGTGGAGCCAGCGAGGATCGGACGTCATCAGGGGAAACATCACCGTGACGCCCGTCGGCGAATCCCTGCTCTACACGCAATCCCTGTATCTGAAAGCCGAAAACAGCGATCTTCCCGAACTCAAACGGGTCATCGTTTCCAGCGGCGGACGCGTCGAATGGGGAGAATCCCTCGACGAGGCGCTCATGCGCTTCCTGGCGGACGCCGGAGCTCCCGCGCAGGGCGGATCCGGAGCCGGCGGCGACGCGGCCCACGGACGCCTGTCGACATCCGATCCCGGGCTCTCCGACCCCGCACGACGCAAAGCCGCGACTCTGGCCAGGGAAGGCGTCGGGATCATGGCGCGTTCGCGCGCCGCGCTCGCGTCAGGGGACTGGGCCGCTTACGGCGAAGGGATCCGAAAGGTCGAAGACCTTCTGGCGCAAATTTCGGAGCTGACGGAAACATCCGCAGATCTCCCGTCGAAATAGGAGCTGCGGAGTCTTCTTCGTTGATCAACGCAAAGGAGGCGTCCCTCCCCTACGGGGAGAGACGCCTCCTTTTGTTCTCTTCCTGGAATCGAGCCGGAATGTGGGCGGTATTTGCCAGAATATCCGATTGTACGTATAATTACGAAAACCGTTTTTTGACACACGATGAGAATGTTTCCCGTTGACCCGCGAAATGGAGGAATGCCCGTGCGACAGTACATCCGCCGCGTTGTCCTTCTCGTCCTCTCCGGCTCATGCGCCGCATTCCTGGCCATCGGCGCCGGAGGTTGGGGGCTGTCGACGGTTCTCGCGCTGGTTTCGGCCGAACCGCCGAACCCGCCGCCGCATGTGCTCGAAATCCCTGCCCGAAACTGGTCCTCCGACCCGCTCGCCGCTCCTCTTCTGCGAAACACGTCCCGCATTGCGCGGGAGCTCTCGAAGACATTCGAAAATGATCTGGTCCGTCCGCTCCGTTCCCTTGCGCGCCTCACGGATGAAGTTCTGGGCGACGTTCGCGCCGTGGCGCTGTTTATCGGCGAGCACAACCGGATGCTCGACAAACCGACCGTCGCCAGGGAAGCCGCCGCATTCGTCAAGTACACGTTCAAATACGACCTGCCTCTCGACATCGCGCTCGCCGTCGGCTTCACGGAAAGCCATTTCATTCCGTCGTCGCGAAGCGATTACGGCGCTGCGGGCGTGATGCAGGTTTCGTGGAAGGTCCATTCGACGCTGCTGGCCGCAAACGGCATCACATCGGAAGCGGACCTCTTCGACCCCGACAAGGGGATCGGCGCCGGATGCCTGTTGCTCTCCCGCTATCTTCGCGCCTACGAGACCACGCAGGCCGCCCTCGGCCGCTACTACGGGGGATCGCCGGCTGTGTACTGGGCGAGGGTTTCGCGGAACCTCAACAAGTTCCGCACCTTCACGAGCACCAGGGATCTCTAGGCCGAAATCGCGAATCGGTCTATTCCACCGTCACGCGGTTTCTCCCGTTTTCCTTGCATGCGTACATCAGCGAGTCGGCCCGCTTCACCGTATCCGTAAAGTTCTCTCCCGGACGCTGCAATGTCCCGCCGAACGAAGCCGTAACGCGAAGGGCGCCTTTGTCCGTATCGAGACTCGAAGATTCCACCATTGCCCGGAGTCGTTCGCCGATCCTGGCGAGCATCTCCAGGTTTTCCGCGCCGACGAGGATAACGAATTCCTCTCCGCCCCAGCGGCAGGCGACATCGCCGTCACGGACGCAGTACTTCAGGGCGCCCGCAACCATCCGGAGAACGCTGTCCCCGACATCGTGACCATAGTCGTCGTTGACGCGCTTGAACCTGTCGATATCGGCAAAGAACACCCCGAATCCCGCAACACCGTATCGTTCCGATTGATCCTGCCTCGTTCGAAGGACCATCTCCGCGTAGCGGCGGTTCGGCAATTCCGTCAGCGCATCGGAGAACGCCTGCGACTCAAGCTCCTTGAGTCGTTTCATGGATGTTTCCAGAACGGAATTATCGCTGAAAACCTCCACGGCGCCGACGACGTCTCCCTGCTCGCTGCGGATGGGAGAGACGCGGACCATCACGGGCAACCGGAATCCGTTCTTGTGATGGAGATAGATTCTGGATTCCTTCTCCACTCCTTCATCCATCGCCTTCGCCGCCGGACAATGCCCGAGGCACAGCTGACACCCGCACTCGTCCACATGCATCAGGATGTTTTCCGAACATGCATGTCCGATCACCTCGGACGCGGAATAGCCCGTGATCCGTTCGGCGGAGCGGTTCCAGAACGTTATCCGCCGGTCCCGGTCCATGATGTAGACGCCGTCGTACAGACTCTGGAGAACATCTTCGAAGTAATCCCGGAATCTTTCCATACGAGTTGTCCCTCCTGAAGATGAATTCGGGCGACGTTTTCTTCCCGGTCGAGTGAATCCGTATTCCGAAGCCTATCCCTTGAAGGAAAGAATCAGGATCCCCGCAAGGATCGTGCCGATTCCCGCGACGCGCCAGAACGAGACGGGTTCGTGGAAGACGAGGACGGAGACGGAGAGAACGAGAAGGAACACCACGCCCGCCATGAACGGATACGCGATCGAAAGATCCACGCGGCTGAGCGCCGCGCTCAGAAAAACGAACGAGATGCCGAAACACGCGACGCCGCCGATCGCGAACGGGTTCGTCATGATCCGGACGCATGCGGCGGCGGCCCCGTTGGCCAGAAGATCGCTCTGGTGTCCGAATGCGGCCTTCATGAGCGTATTCGCCCCGGCGTTGAAGAACGCCGAGCCGAGAAGCAGAAATATCCCAAGCGTATCCACAGCTTCCCCACCTTTCGGAAAACATTATAGTCCCGAAGATGCGGAGCCGAAAGGCTTGGGGTACAATGATTCCTGCCGCGCGGTGCGCGGACACAAGCGCCACGTTGGGAGTGACGGAGCTTTTATGAAGCGTGCTGCAATCATCCTGGCCCTCGTCGCCGGGGTTCTCTACTTCACCGCCCTCGGGGGACACGGGTTGCTGGAGCCGGACGAGGGGAGATACTCTGAAATTCCGAGAGAAATGCTTGAGACGCGGGATTTCGTCACGCCCCGCCTGAACTACGTCAAGTATTTCGAGAAGCCCGTCCTGCACTACTGGCTGACCGCCGCGGCCTTCGCGGTCTTCGGGCAGAACGAATGGGCGAGCCGCTTCTGGCCGGCCGCCCTGGGAATCTGCGGGGTTCTCCTGACGGCCCTCCTCGCAGCCCGCGCCGGAAACATCCGGAGCGCCTTTCTTTCCGGACTGGTCCTGACCACTTCCCTGCTCTTCTACGCCTCGTCGCACATCAACATCACGGATATGACGCTCTCGTTCTTCCTGACCGTCGCCCTCGGAGGGTTCTATCTCGGATACACGTCCGGCGACAGGCGGTTCTATCTGCTTCTTTACGCCGGGATGGCGCTCGCGACGCTGAGCAAGGGCCTCATCGGGATCGTGCTGCCCGGAGCGGTGATCTTCTGCTTCATGGTCGCGACGCGGGATTTCCGGATACCGCGTCACACGCTGACCCTTCCGGGCGTCCTGCTCTTCTTCCTGCTCGTCGTCCCGTGGTTCTGGGTCGTCTGTTTCCGAAACCCCGACTTCTTCGACTTCTTCTTCATACGCGAACACTTCCTCCGGTACACGACGACGCTGCACGGACGCTATGAGCCCGCGTGGTTTTTCATTCCGATTCTCATCGCCGGCTTCATGCCGTGGACGGGGTTCCTCGTTCCGGCGCTCGCGAACGCGCTTCCTTCGCGCCTTCGCGCTTTCGGCAAGGAAAAGCGGGACGAACTCTTCTTTCTGCTCTGGGCCGTCGTCGTTTTCGCGTTCTTCTCGTTTTCCCGATCGAAGCTCATTCCCTACATCATCCCGTGCGTCCCGCCGCTCGCCCTCCTGACGGGCGCATACCTGGACCGCCTGCTGCGAGAGGAAAACCCCGCGTGGGGCCGCGTCGGCGCGATTTCCTCGACGATCCTCCTTGCGCTCTTCGGAGCGGCGCTTCTGGGATACGCGACATTCGGAGGGCGCTACCCCGCGTCGCTGCTGCTTCCATACGCGGCAGCCCCGGCAGCCGCGCTTCTCGCGGCCGCGGGAGCCGCGTTTTTCCTGACGCGCCCGCGGCATCGCCGGAACGCGCTGGTCGCCTTTTGCATCCTCTCGTTTCTGTTCTGCCTGTCGCTCAAGCCGCTCTTCGGATTCCTGGATCGTCACATGTCCGCCCGCGAAACGGCGGAGATGCTCAAGCGGCACGCGCTCCCCGGAGACGTCATCGCGCAGTACGCGGAGTACGACCAGGGAATTCCCTTCTACCTGAAGCAACGCGTGGTTCTTGTGCGATATTTCGGCGAACTCGAGTTCGGCGCCCGTCAGGAACGCAACCCGGCCTGGTTCATCGGGGACGAGCAGTTCGAGCGTCTCTGGAACAGCGACAAACGCGTCCTCGTCGTCATCTCGGCGGCCCACAAGGACCGGCTCTTCCCGGCCGGACATCCGCAGCCGATCCTGCTCGGAGCCACGGAGCGGGGACTCGTCATAACGAACAAACCCAAGGAGGCGACCGCCCCATGAGAAAGGATTTTCTTCCCTTCGCCCGCCCGTCCATCGGCGAGGACGCAATACAGGACATCGCGGAATCGATCCGTTCCGGATGGATCACGACAGGCCCCAAGACGCTTGCATTCGAGAAGGAATTCGCGCGCGTCGTCGACGCACCGTACGCGCTGGCCGTCAACTCCGCCACCGCCGGATTGCATCTGGCGCTCATGGCGCTCGGAATCGGCCAAGGCGACGAGGTCGTCACGACGCCGATGACCTTCGCCGCCACCGTCAACACGATCCTGTTCACGGGAGCCCGCCCCGTTCTCGCCGATATCGACCGCCGCACGCTGAACATCCGCCCCGAGGCGATCGAGGCGGCGATCACCCCGCATACGAAGGCGATCGTCCCCGTACACTTCGCCGGACGCCCCTGCCGCATGGAAGAGATCCTCGAAATCGCGCGGAAACACCGCCTCGCAGTCATCGAGGACGCCGCCCATGCGATGGGCGCTTCGTGGAGCGGCGGCCCCGTCGGCCGGACGCCCGCGAGCGAGCGCCGGATCTGCGTGTTCAGCTTCCACCCGACGAAAAACATCACGACGGGCGAGGGCGGCATGGTCTGCACCGGCGACGAGGAAGCCGCCGAAGCCGTCTCGGTCATGCGCCAGCACGGAATGTCCAAGGGCGCGTGGAACCGCTACGCCGCGACGGGAACCCCGCACTACGACATCGTCGTCCCGGGGCTCAAGTACAACATGCTCGACATCCAGGCCGCCATCGGCCTCTCGCAGCTCCGTGAGCTGGATCGCTTCAACGCGCGGCGGCGCGACCTCGTCGCGGCGTACCGGAGGGCCTTCGACGGACTGCCCGGCCTGATCCTGCCGCCCGAACCCGAGGCCGGAACCGTGCACTCCTGGCACATCTTCACGCCCCTGATCGACACCGGCGCCCTCACGATCGACCGCGACCGCTTCATGGCGCTGATGCGCGAACAGAACATCGGCACGGCGCTCCACTACCAGGCCGTCCACCTCTATACGTACTACCGGAAGACGCTCGGCTGGAAGCCCGGGGACTTCCCCGAGGCGGAATACGTCTCGGAGCGGATCGTGTCGCTGCCGCTCTTCCCGGCCATGACGGACGACGACCTCGCCGACGCGGCGGACGCGACGAAACGCGTCCTGGCCGCGCACCGCGCCCGGTAAGCGGGAGGCTCCGATGACGCAGGCGCCCGAGATCAGCGTGATCATCCCCGTGTATAACGAAGAGGAATCGCTGCCTCCGCTCTTCGAGCGCCTCTTTTCGGTCATGGAGGGAATGAACCGCCCGTACGAACTGATATTCATCAACGACGGCAGCCGGGACAAATCCCTGTCCATCCTGTACGCGCTGTTCCAGAAACACGGCCGCATTCTTCGGATCATCGACTTCAACGGAAACTTCGGGCAGCACATGGCGATCATGGCCGGATTCGAGAAGGCGCGGGGCGAATACATCATCACGATCGACGCCGACCTGCAGAACCCTCCCGAGGAGATCCCGCGGCTCGTGGAAGCCCTCGACGCGGGGCACGATGTCGTGGGAACCGTGCGCGTCGCCCGGCGGGATCCCTGGATGCGCAAGATGGCGTCGCGGATCGTCAACAACATCACGAACCGGATCACGGGGCTGAAGCTCCACGACTACGGCTGCATGCTCCGGGCCTATCGCCGGTCGATCATCGAAATCATCAACACGAGCTGCGAGACGACGACATTCATCCCGGCCCTGGCGCAGAAGTTCTCCCTGAACCCGACCGAAATTCCCGTAGGGCACAACGAACGGGAACTCGGGGAGTCGAAATACAGCCTCTTCCGCCTCGTGCGCCTGAACTTCGACCTCATGACGGGCTTTTCGCTCATCCCGCTCCAGTTCGTCACCATGACGGGCATCGTCGTCTCCGTCCTCGCCTTTCTCTTCGGCGTCTACCTGCTCTTCAGGCGCATCATCGTCGGTCCGGAAGCGGAGGGGGTGTTCACGCTGCTGGACATCAACTTTTTCCTGATGGGCGTCACGATGTTCAGCGTCGGAATCACCGGGGAGTATATCGGACGGGTGTACCAGGAGGTACGGAAGCGTCCGAGGTATGTCATACGAAGGGTGATGGAAGAATGAGCGAATCGCGTCCGCGTATTCTCGTATTCGCCTACAACGAGGTGGGCTACGCCTGCCTGTCGGAGCTTCTGGACCGGGGGGCGAACGTCGTCGGCGTCTTCACCTACCGGGACGATCCCGCAGAGGAGATCTGGTTCTCCTCGGTGGAACGCCTCGCGCTGGAGTCGGATCTGGACGTCTTCACGCCTCCGGACGTTGACGACTCCGCACGGCGCATCATCCGCGACCTCGCGCCCGACCTCATCCTGTCGTTCTACTACCGTTCCATGCTCCCGAAGGACATTCTGGAGATCCCGAGGCTCGGCGCGTTCAACATGCACGGCTCCCTGCTCCCGAAGTACCGGGGGCGGGCCTGCATCAACTGGGCCGTCCTGCGGGGCGAAACGGAAACGGGCGCGACGCTTCACAAAATGGTCGAGCGCGCGGACGCGGGGGACATCGTGGATCAGGAGGCGGTGGACATCGCGTTCGGGGACACGTCGCAGGACGTCTCCTACAAGGTCGCCGACGCGGCCCGGCGCATCGTCGCGAGAAACCTCGACCTGCTCGAAGCGGGAACCGCGCCCCTGACGCCGCAGGACGAAAGTCAGGCGACGTCGTTCGGAAGAAGGCGTCCGGAGGACGGCCGCATCGACTGGAACCGGAGCGCCGTCGAGCTGTACAACCTCGTCCGCGCGGTCACGCACCCCTACCCCGGCGCGTTCACCACGCTCCACGGAGAGCGCATCTTCGTCTGGAAGGCCCTGCCGCACTCCGAGCCCTGGCGCGATCTCCCCGGCTCGGTCGTCGCGCTCTCCCCGCTTCGCGTCGTCACGGGAAACGGCATTCTCGAAATCGTGCGCCTCCAGCCCGAAGGGGAAGAAGAGATCGACGGGGCGATCTTCGCCGAGTACAACCTCACGCACGACTCGCGCTTCGGGCAATAGCCCGAGACGTTCCCGTTCCGCGTTTCACGGAATTCTTGTCATTCTTCGATCCCGACGCTATACTCTCGCCGAATCGGCCGGAGAAAACGGCATATGGAGGATTACGCATGCGCATTCTGATACTCGGCGCCAACGGCTTCATCGGATCGCACCTCGTCGAACGCCTGCTTGACGCGACGGACTGGGACGTCACCGCGTTCGACCTGAACGGGGACAATCTTGACGCTTTCGCGTCGTCGAGGCGATTCGCCTTCACGAAAGGCGACATCTTCGAATCGGACGGCTGGATCGACGCCCGCGTGCGCGACCACGACATCGTCCTGCCCCTGGTGGGGGTGGCCAAACCGGCCTACTACGTCACCCACCCAGTGCGTACGTTCGAGCTGGACTTCGAACAGAACCTCAAGATCGTCCGGATGTGCGTCGCGCACCGGAAACGCGTGATCTTCCCGTCGACGTCCGAGGTGTACGGCATGAGCCCGGACGCGGAACTCCGCGAGGACGCGAGCCCCCTCACCGTCGGGCCGATCTCCGAGATGCGGTGGATCTACAGCGCGTCCAAGCAGCTCATGGACCGCGTGATCGCCGCGTACGGACAGGAAGAGGGTCTCAGATACACGCTCTTCCGGCCGTTCAACTGGATCGGTCCGAGGCTCGACACCTTCGAGGACGCCGACACCGGCTCGGCGAGATCGATCACGCAGTTCGCGCACGACGCGCTGACCCATCGCCGGATCACGCTCGTCAACGGCGGGGCGCAGCGGCGAAGCTTCACCTATATCGACGACGGCATCGACGGGCTCGTCGCCATCCTGAAAAACGAGGACGGGCGCGCCGAAGGACAGATCTTCAATATCGGCAACCCGGCGAACAACGCCTCGATACGGGATCTCGCGGAGCTGTTGCTCGACGTGATGCGCGAGTTTCCGGCCTTTCGCGACGCCGCGCGCGAGACGCAGCTCGTCGACCAGCCGGCCGCGCAGTTCTACGGGGCGGGGTACGCGGACATGCAGAACCGCACGCCATCCATCGAGAAGATCACGAACCTTCTCGGATGGCGCCCGAAGGTCTCCCTGCGCGAGGCCGTCCGCCTCACCCTTTCCGCGATGGTTCCGCATGACTGACGTAACGCTCGGCGTCAAGGTCGACGTGGACACCCTGCGGGGCTACCTGGAAGGCGTCCCCGCGCTGCTCGATCTCTTCCGGAAACGGGGGATCCGGGCTTCGTTCTTCTTTTCCATGGGGCCGGACAACTCCGGAAAGGCCATCCGCCGCATCTTCCGCAGGGGCTTTCTCGCGAAGATGCTTCGGACGAAGGCGCCGAGCACCTACGGCCTGAAAACGCTCCTGTACGGAACGCTGCTTCCCGCGCCTCAGATCGTTCCCGCAAATCCCGACATCCTCCGCAGGGCCGTCGACGAGGGGCACGATTGCGGCGTTCACTGCTGGGATCACGTCAAGTGGCAGGACTGCCTGCCGCGCCTTCCCGAGGACGAAATACGGCGCGATTTCGCAAAGGCCATGGACCTGTTCGAATCCGTGACGGGACGCCGCGCGAAGGCCTGCGCCGCTCCGGGATGGCAGACGACGCCGACGAGCTTTTCCGTCCAGGACGAATTCGGCCTGGACTATGCGAGCGACGTCCGCAAGGGACGGCACCCCTTCTATCCGAAGGCGGGCGGACGTTCCTTCAAGACGCTCCAGCTTCCGACGACGCTGCCGACGCTCGACGAGGCGTACGGCTCCATGCCGGAGGCCGATCTTCCGGAGTTTTTCGCCGGGCAGACGCAGCCCGGCTTCAACCTGCTCACCATCCACGCCGAGATGGAAGGGCTGGGCCAGCGAACGCTCTTCGAGCGGATCCTCGAAGCCTTTTCTGGGAAGAACGCCGTCTTTTCGGCGCTCGACCGGATCGCGTCACGCTGCGGGAAGTCCCTCGTTCCGGTCTGCGGCGTGGCGACCGGACGGCTCGAGGGACGGGCGGGAACACTGACGATACAGACGACTGCGTGCGAGGAGGAACAGCGATGAAACTGGTTGTGGTGGGAACGGGGTACGTCGGGCTCGTGACAGGCGTCTGTCTCGCGAAGTTCGGAAACGACGTGACCTGCATCGACTCGAACGAACAGAAAATAAAATCCCTGAGACAAGGCGTCGTCCCGTTCTACGAGCCGGGGCTGGCCGAGATCATCGGGAACACGACCGAATCGGGACGGCTCTCGTTTTCCACGGACCTGGCGGCGGCCGTTCACGACGCGCTGATGTGCTTCATCACGGTCGGAACGCCTTCGCTGCCCGACGGGAGCGCCGATCTGAACGGCGTCGAGACCGTCGCCCGGACGATCGGCCGGATGATGGAGGACTACAAGCTCGTCGTCGTCAAGTCGACCGTTCCTGTTTCCACGTGCGGCCGCGTCCGGAACGCCATCGAGGAGGAGCTTCGCGCGCGCGACAGGGACATTCCCTTCGACGTGGCGTCGAACCCGGAGTTTCTGCGGGAAGGCAACGCCGTACGCGACTTCCTCGAACCCGACCGCGTCGTCATCGGCGTGGACACGGCCCGCGCGGAAGAGTGCATGCGCAAGCTCTACTCGTTCCTTCCCCTCGAGAAGTGCATCGTCATGGACGTTCATTCGTCCGAAATGACCAAATACGCCGCGAACTCGATGCTCGCGACGCGCATCTCGTTCATGAACGAGATGGCCGCGATCTGCGAACGGGTCGGCGCCGACGTGGAAAAGGTCCGCGTCGGGATCGGCTCCGACCCCCGGATCGGGTACCAGTTCCTCTCGCCCGGCTGCGGGTACGGCGGCTCCTGCTTCCCCAAGGACATCCGCGCCCTCAAGGAATTCGCCCGGAACGAGGGCTACGAGCCGCAGATCCTCCAGGCCGTCGAAGACGTGAACGAAAAGCAGAAGCACCTGCTCTTCCGGAAGATGGAGCGGCACTTCGGGTCCCTCAAGGGACGGACCGTAGGCATCTGGGGGCTCTCCTTCAAGCCCCAGACGTCGGACACGCGGGAGGCTCCCGCGCAGAGCCTGATCCTCGATCTCGTACAATCGGGCGCGCGGGTGCTGGCGCACGATCCGAAGGCCATCGACGAAACACGCGAAGCCCTCGGCGAACTGCAGGGCGTCATCTACGTCAACAACCAGTACGACGCGGTCAACGGCGCGGATGCGCTCGCGCTGCTCACCGAATGGGACACCTACAAACAACCCGACTTCCGGAAGATCAAGGCGCTGCTGCTCGAACCCGTTCTCTTCGACGGCAGGAACCAGTATTCCCTGTCGGAGATGAAGGCCCTGGGATTCCGGTACTTTTCCATCGGGCGCCCCGACGTTTCATGAAAGACGCGATTCTCAACGAGTCCGGCGTGGCGCGCCTGCGCCTCGGACACCCCTGGCTCTTCCGGGGCAATCTCCGGACGTTTCCCGAGGCCAAGGCGGGCGATCTCGTTGCGATCCGGGACGGGAAGGGCGTCGCGGCGTGGGGGTTCTGGAGCGATTCGTCGCTCTGCCTTCGCGTCCTGACCCGCGGCCCGCAGCGGCCGGATCTCGAAGCGCTCCTCGCGGACCGGATCGGACGAGCGCAGGACATCCGGAAGCGTTTTCTTCCCGGCGACGACGCGTACCGGTTGCTCCACGGCGAGGCCGACGGCCTGCCCGGGCTCGTCGCGGACCGCTACGGCCCCGTGCTCTGCGTGCAGCTGCTTTCCGCCGGATGGCATCTCCGCCGCGACGCCGTCGTCCGGATATTGCTCGAGCGGACGGACGCACGGACAGTGATCCTGCGGAACGACGTCCGCCACCCGGAGCGCGAGGGCATCCCGCGGGAGATCTCCCTCCTCGCAGGACCGCCGCCCCCGGAAACGGGCGTCGAGGTGCGAATGGGGGATCTTCGGGAGATCGTCCTCCCGACAGCGGGGCAGAAGACCGGCGTCTACCTGGACATCCGGCACGTCCCATCCGTCCTGAAGCCCCTCATGCCCGGCGCGCGCGTGCTGGACTGCTTCAGCTTCCAGGGACACTTCGCGCTATCGGCCCTCCTGTACGGGGCGGCGTCCGTCACCGGGATCGAGCAATCGGAAAACGCGATCGCCGTCGCGGAGCGCAACCGCGCGCTCAACGGGCTCGCGGGCGAGGTCGAATGGCGCTGCGGCAACGCGTTCGACGTTTTGCGCGACCTCGAACGCGAGGGACGCAGATACGACGTCGTCATCATGGACCCCCCGCCGTTCGCCCCCTCGAAGGACCGGATCGATTCGGCGCGCCGGGGGTACAAGGATCTCGCCCTTCGCGCCCTCAGGCTGCTCGACAATCGCGGCGCGCTGCTCTTCCTGTCGTGCAGCCACGCCTTCGGACGGGACATCCTGCTCGATACGCTCGGCGAGGCCGCGCGCGACGCGAAGCGCCGCATCGTGGTCGCCGGAGAGATCCACCAGCCCGCGGACCATCCGAGAGTCCCGGACATTCCCGAGACGGACTATCTCAAGGGCTTCCTCTGCGCCGTGGATTCCAACTGAGTCCGCGACGCACCTCACAAAGACGCCGACAACGAGAAGGGCTCCCCGCGAATATCCGCACGGGGAGCCCTTCTCGTTCCGTACTCGGGAATCAGGAACGATTCGCGACAAGCGCCCGGCCGAGGTCCCGGGCGGCGTTCATCGCCCCGGCGTTTTCCGCCGCCGGGACGCTCTCGGTGCAGGCTCCGACGACTCCGACGCACTCCATCGAGAGGTAGAGGCAGATGTCCCGGAAGGCCGCCTCCGTCCCCTCGGGACCGAGATTCGGAAGCTCGCTGCCGTAGGTCAGCACGAGCGCGGCCCGCTTCCCCTTCATCGCCCTGTCGTAGTCGAGCGCGAAGAAACGGTCCCACAGGAGCTTCATCTGCGCGCTCACGGACCACCAGTAGATCGGCGTTCCGAAAAGCAATACGTCGGCCTTCATGACATCGTCATAGATCCCGTCCATGTCGTCCCGGATGACGCACCCCGCCGCCCCCGGCGCCTTGCACGCATAACACGACGTGCACGGAGCGATCTTCTTTCCGTGAAGCGTCACCTCTTTCACGTCGGCCCCCGCCTCCCGGGCCCCTTTCACGACCTCGGCCAGTAGAACCGCCGTATTTCCGGAACTTCTCGGACTCCCCTGAAACGCAAGAACTCGCATGACAGCACCCCTTCCTCTTTCGTCCCGCCCGGAGAGGCGGTCTCACAGTGCATTCAGACGTTTATGGTACCGCATGATCCGTTCCCGAGCCATCCCCCGCGACCGCACCTCGGTTTGCCCGGCAGGATCGAAGAATACGACTGAAAAAAGAAGACTTTTCGACTATAATAGCGGTGCGTTTCATTACGAATCCAGGGAGGGAGAGAGCCCATGAAAAAAGGCATCGTTCTCGCAGCCGTTCTTGTCGTTCTGGCGCTTGCGGGGAGCGCTTCCGCGGAAAAGCTTCTGGAGTTCAGCGGCTCCGTCACGGGACACACGAAGGGGGTCACCCTTTTCCGCCACATCGTGGAGTTGTTGAACCCCGAAGCCGTGGAGATGATCATCGACCAGGAACCCGACAATTCGGGAAAAGTGCGTCACATCTATCTGGACGTTCGCGGCGCGGTGATCGACGACGTTCGCATCGAACAGCTCCGGTGCGAGGCGACATTTGCGGAGCTCAACCCGATACGGGATTGGGCGAAGAAGGGAACCCGCGCGCTGGAGGTTCGCGGAGCCGCGAGCGCCGCGATCGAGGGGACCGTTCTCGAAGAGGATGTGAACGTCCTCGTCAAGAAGTATCTCGACGTCCACACGAACAGCAAATGGCGGCACATCACGCTCGACTTCCGCAAGGATTCCATTTTCATCAAGGGATACTATCACCAGGACTCTCCGTGGTCCGATCTCGCG
>CALMZW010000290.1 GCA_937870605.1 uncultured Synergistaceae bacterium | reverse complement strand
ATCCGTGCGAACGAGGATGCGGCGAACTCCATGGGCATCAACACGACGCTCTTCAAGGTTCTCAACTGGAGCATCAGCGCCGTACTCACGAGTCTCTCGGGGTCGTTTTACGCCTACTGGATGTCGTTCATCTCTCCCGACGAAATGTTCAACGTCATGATTGCGGTGAACGCGATCGTCATCCTGCTCGTAGGCGGCCTCGGGACGGTCCTCGGACCGATGGTGGGGGCCGTTATCTTCCAGTTCGTCTCCGAGGTGGCGTGGAGCAGTTTCGGCCACTACCATCTCGCCGTTCTCGGCGTCGCGACGATCATTATCGTAGCGCTCATTCCGAACGGCTTCGTCGGGCGTTTCCTGGAACTGCGACGGAAACGGATAACCGGGCAGACAGAGGAGGGAGCCAGATGAGCGCGGATTCCGTCATGCTCCGGGTCGACTCCCTCATCAAGGACTTCGGGGCTCTCCGGGCGACAAACGACGTGAGCTTCGACGTCCGAAAGGGCGAGATCGTCGGCCTGATCGGGCCGAACGGCGCGGGAAAGACCACGATCACGAACCTGGTGACGGGGGCGCTTTCCAAGACGTCGGGACGCGTCTTTCTCAGAGGGGAAGACATATCGGGACTGAAACCCTTCGAGATCGCCCGGAAGGGACTTGCCCGGACCTTCCAGGTCGTCAAACCCCTTCAGGGGATGACCGTTGCGGAGAATGTCCTTGTCGGAGCTCTCTTCGGACGCGACGGACGCAAGAGGGATGTCGCAAGCGCGGCCGCACGCACGGAGGAGATCCTGTCGCAGGTCGGGCTCGAAAAGAAAAAGGACTTCCCGGTGGGCGCCATTACGCTTCCCGACCTGAAACGCATGGAGTTTGCGCGGGTGCTCGCCATGGAGCCCGAGGTCGTCTTCCTCGACGAAGTCATGGCCGGACTGAATCCCGTCGAGGTGAGCGAAGCGGGAGAACTCGTCAAGCGGCTTCGGACGGAAAAGAATCTCACGATCGTCTATATTGAGCACATCATGAAAGCCGTTATGGATATTTCCGACCGGATCATCGTGCTGCATCACGGCGAAAAGATCAGCGAAGGAACGCCGAAAGAGGTCGTCAACGATCGGCGGGTCGTGGAAGCCTACCTGGGAAAGAGGTACGCCGGAAAATGCGAAATATGACGGGAGAGGCGCTTCTGAGCGTCCGGGATCTGACCGCCGGGTACGGGGCGATACAGATCCTCTGGGATGTGAGTCTGGATGTCTTCCCGGGGGAAATCGTCTGTGTCGTCGGCGCCAACGGAGCGGGAAAGAGCACGCTGCTCAATACGCTTCTCGGGATGATTCCGGCGTGGTCCGGGAGCATTGCATTCGCGGGAGCGGACATCACGCGACTTCCCGGCCCGAAGCGGGTTGCGATGGGCATGGGGTTTGCGCCGGAGGGACGGCATCTCTTTTACGGCCTGACGGTCGAGGACAATCTGCTTATGGGAGCGTACCAGCGCCCATCGGACGCTTCGGTTCGCGAGGATCTGGACTATGTGTACTCGATGTTCGAGTCGGTCTTTCGGCACAAGGATCGTCTTGCGGGAAACCTGTCCGGCGGAGAGCAGCAGATGTGCGCGATCGGCCGCGCCCTGATGGCCCGCCCGAAACTGCTCGTCATCGACGAACTTTCCCTTGGGCTTGCGCCGGTTATCGTGGACGATCTGATCCGCATCCTTTCCGCTCTGCGCGAAGAAAGGGGCATCAGCATTCTCCTTGTGGAGCAGGATGTCCAGGTCGCGCTCGATCTCTCGGACCGCGGATATGTGGTCGAATCGGGGCGGGTCACTTTGGAGGATACGAGCGAAAACCTCGGGTGCAACGGCCACGTCAAGGCCGCGTACCTTGGGATCGTGTAGCGTGCGGACGATGGTGCGTAGAGGGGACACTGAAGCAATGAGCCGGCAAGAGATGGAAAAACAAATGCGAAGGAGGAGAGAGCGTTGAAGAAGATCTGGACGGTAGCGGTTTTGTGCGTGTGTCTGTTTGCTGCGGTGGGTGCGGCTTTTGCGGAGGACGTCGTGAAAATAGGCGTCGCGGTCTCGATGACCGGGAAACTTGCCTACGAGGGTACGCAGGTGAAAATGGGGTACCAGGTGTGGGAGAAACTGATCAACGAGAGCGGCGGCATCAAGGCCGGAGACAAGAAGTACAAGGTGCAGATGATCTATCTCGATGACGAGAGCGATCCGGTTCGCGGCGCCAAACTGACCGAAAAGCTCATCACCGAGGATAAGGTTCAGTTCCTGATGGGGCCCTATTCGAGCGCCGTTACGTTTGCAACGAGTGCGATCGGCGAAAAGTACGGGATCATCACGATAGCCCCCGAAGCCAATGCGACGAAGATCTATGAGCGTGGATACAAGAACATCTTCTCTATCCTGCCTCCGGCGACGTTGCTGATGGATCCGATCGCCGAAGTCGCGAAAAAGGTTACGCCGAAACCGCAGACCGCCGCGATCATTTCGGCCAACGATCTCTTCCCGCTGAGTTGCGCCGAAGGATTCAAAGCGTCTCTCGAAAAGGCCGGCATCAAGGTCGTTCTTTTCGAAAAGTACCCCGCCGGCGCGACCGACATTTCAAGCCTCCTGACCAAGGTCAAATCGGCCAACCCCGATATCCTCGGTCTGGCAGGGTACACTGCGGATGCGCTCATGCTGATGCGTCAGAGCAAGGAACTCAAGCTCAATCCGAAGATGTACGCGATTTCCGTCGGCGTCATGGTTGAGGGATTCATCAAGGAACTCGGCCCCGATGCAGAGTTCGCCATCGAGGGAGAGTGGTGGATTCCCACGATGAAACTGAAGGATCCCGTTTTCGGAACCACGGAAGACTACGTCAAGGCCTGCCGCGCGATGTTCGGCGAGACGTACACGCCCGGATATCACGCGGCGAGCGCGAGCGCTGCCGGAAGCATGCTCCAGCTTGCCGTGGAAAAGGCCGGTTCCATCGAGACCGACAAGGTTCGTGAGGCGCTCAGGGGCATGGACCTGCAACTCTCGACCTGGCCCGGAATCAAATTCGACGAAAAGGGACAGAACATCAAGACGATCCATCCGGCGATCCAGATCCAAAAGGGCAAGTTCGTCACGGTGTATCCCGAGGAATCGAAGCAGAGCGACGTCGTCTATCCCGCGCCCGTTTGGGAAGAGCGGAAGTAACGGTCGGTACGGGATCGCCGGAACGCGGATGAAAACAATGCGGATCGCCGCCATCACCATCGGACAGTCTCCCAGGACAGAGATCACCGCCCCGATGCGGGAAATTCTCAGGGGCGCATCACTGGAAGAATACGGATTGCTCGACGACGCGACGGAAGCAGATCTGGCGCGCCTCGGCGAGTCCGCGCTCAATCCGTGCGGAGACGGCGTCTACGTGACCCGTCTTCGCGACGGGCGTTCGATAAAGATGGTGAAAAGAGACATCGTCGAAATGCTGAATAGAACCCTCTGCACGCTCAAGGGCTCCGGTTTTTCGTCGGCGCTGATTTTGTGCCAGGGGGAGTATTATGCGGCGGCGGTCCCCGGAATCAGGCTCCTTCATCCGATGGAACTCGTGCGCGGCGTGGTGGATGCCTTTCTCCCCGCCGGGTGTCTTGGAGTCATCGTTCCGATCAGGGAACAGGAGGCCTTCAAGAAGAGGGAGTGGGAGAAGGAAGGACGAGAGCTTCTGATCACAACGGGATCCCCATATGGGGATCCCGTTTTTCTTGACCGTGCGGCCGAATCGCTGCGCGGAAGGACGGACGCGGTCGTTCTGGACTGTCTTGGGTTTACCGTCGCGATGCGACGACGTGTAGCGGAAATTGTCGCCTGTCCCGTTTTTTTGCCGGGTACAGTTGTTGCTTCCGTTTTACGGGAAGCGTATGGAACGGACGAAGGAGTATGTGAGCGTATATGACCTGGAGCAGGAAGCACGTTATCACGATCGAAAGCATGTCCCGCGAGGAAATTCTCTCCGTTCTCGACGTCGCCGGCTTCTACAGGCGCGAGTGCATGAAGGCCGGACGGGCCCCGCAGTACGATACCCTGAAGGGGTTCACCGCAGTGAATATGTTCTTCGAAAACAGCACGCGAACGCGAATCTCTTTTGAACTGGCCGAAAAACGTCTGGGGATGATGTCCATCGATTTCAACGCTCCCGCGAGTAGTCTGTTGAAGGGAGAATCCTTCGAGGACACGCTGATGACCATCAACGCCATGAATGTCGATGCGATCGTGATCCGGCATCCGATGAACGGGAGCGCACAGAGGGCTACGGAATACGTCGACGGATCGGTAATCAGCGGCGGAGACGGGACGTACGCCCATCCGACGCAGGCTCTTCTCGACGCCCTTTCCCTCAGGGAGCGGGTTGGATCGTTTGAAGGGCTCAAGGTCGCGATCATCGGTGATATCCTTCACAGCCGCGTCGCCTCGTCACAGGCGTGCGTGCTCCGAAAGCTCGGCGCGCGCGTGTTTCTCGC
>CALMZW010000289.1 GCA_937870605.1 uncultured Synergistaceae bacterium | reverse complement strand
CCCGGGATATGGCCGGCGAAGCCGTCGAAAAGTTCCGCGAGAGCGTTGGCCTCTGGAAGAACGCGGAGACGGAGGAACTTCTCGCGCAGGCGACGAAACGCCGGACGTACCTGGAGGAAATGAAGGCGACGGCGTCCGGGCTGCTTCGGGACGCCCTTGCCGATGAAGCGGCCGGGAAGCTCGACGACGCGCTCGCAAAGCTGCGGGAGAGCCTGAAAGCCGCGCCCATTCCCGAGACGCGCGAGGCGGCCGCCCGCGTCGAGACGCTCATCCGGGAGCGGGACGAGAAGAAGGCGAAAGCCGACGAGTTGAAAGCGAAGGCGCAGTCGCTCGAAAAGGACGGCAAACTCGAGGAAGCGCTCGATCTGTTCGAGGAGAGCCTGCGGTACGTTCAGGACAAGGCGGTGAACGAAACGGCCGCCCGGCTGCACGCCGCGATCGACGCGCGACTTGCGACCGACGAGCAGAAGAAGACCCGGGCCGCGGCGCTCATGCGGAAAGGCGCCGAGTTCGAGCGAAGCGGGCGTTTCGAGGAGGCCCTGGCGTCGTATGAGGCGAGCCTTGCGCTCCGGCCGGAACCGAAGGCCGAAGAGGCGTTCGGTCGTCTCTCGGGGATCGTTCAGGAACGAATCCGGATCGAGGCGGACAAAAAGGACCGCGCCTATCGTCTCTTCCAGGAGGGATACGATCTCGAACTGACGGATCATCCGGAGGAAGCTCTGGCGAAGTACCGGGAGAGCCGCCTGACCAAGCCGGACAAGGAAGCGGAAGACGCCGTCCGGAGAGTGCAGCTGCTGCTCACCGAACGCCGCGACCGGAAGGCGAAGGCGGCGGAGATGCTTGCGAAGGCGTCGGAGCTGGAACAGGCCGGAAAGATCGAGGACGCGCTCGACCAGTATCTCGCGAGCCAGGCGCTCCAGCCGGACGCCGCGACGCTGAAGGCCGTCGACCGGCTGAAGGCGGTCATCAGGGACCGCGTCCGGTCGAAAGAAGAGAAACAGCTTCGCGCCGACAGGCTCTTCCGTTCGGGGTCGGAGCTTGAACGCAGCGGCGATCTCGACGCGGCGCGGGAACGCTTTTCCGAAAGCTTCGCCCTTGCGCCGGACCCGAAGGTTGAGGAGGCGCTGACCCGGCTCGAAGGGAAAATCGTCGAGCGGGCCGCGAATGCCGACGAACGCAGGGCGAAGGCGCTGGCGCTTTTCACGGAGGCATCGGACCTCGAACTCAAGGGAGAACTCGAAGCGGCGCGTGCGAAGCTTCGCGAGAGCCAGTCTGTCCATCCCCTGAAGGATGCCGAGGAGGCCGTGCGGCGGATCGTTGACAAGATCCGCATCGCCGACGAGCGAAAGAGCAGGGCCGCGGATCTGAACCGGAGCGGCGCGCGAATGGAACGGCTCGGGAAGCTCGCGGAGGCGCTCGCGCAGTATGAAGAGAGCCTCGCGCTCATCGCGGCGGCGGATATCGAGGAGTCCGTCGTTCGGGTTCAGGGAAAGATGGACGCGCTCGCCCGGGAATCCGGAGAGCGAAAGAACCGCGCCGTCCGGCTCGCGCAGGAAGCCGCGGAGTTTGAGGCGCTCGGCAAACTCGACGAGGCCTTCGCGGCGCTCCGGGAGAGCCGGAATCTCGACCCGTCGAAAGAGAAGGACGAAACGTTCGCGAGGCTGAACGCCCGCCTTCTGGAACGAAAGGCTTCGGAAGACCGTGGCGCCGAACTCTACACGAAAGCCGCGATTCTCGAGAAGGCCGGTCGCCTGGAAGAAGCGCTCGCGGGATTCGAGGAGAGCCGGGCTGCCTATCGTTCCGACCGGGTTCTCGAGGGGATCGCCCGTGTCCAGGCCGCGATCCTGGAACGTGCGAGAACCGCCGGAGAGAAGCGGGAACTCGCCGCGACGCAGGCGGCGCGCGGCGCGGCGCTTGAGGGGCAGGATCGTCTCGAAGAGGCGCTGGCGGAGTATCAGGCAAGCGGTGCGCTTTCAGCGGACGTAACGGTCGAAAACGCCGTTGCGAGAGTCCGGAAAGCGCTTGCCGACAAAGACAGGCGTCTCGCCGAGGCCCGCGCCGAGGCGGACCGGCTGCTGAACGAGGCGTTGCGTCTCGAACGTTCGGGCAAGCTCGACGAGGCTCTGGAAAAGGTTCGCGGGAGCATCTCGAAGGCGCAGGACAGCCGGAGCGACACCGCGCTCGAACGTCTCGAAAAGGCCATTGCGGAGCGGGAGGCCGTCATGGCGAACGCGAGGACCATCGCGCGCGAAGCGCAGGATCTCGAGACCGAGGGCAAATTGCAGGAAGCGCTCGCCCGATTCCGGCAGTCGGATCGCGTATGGGAAACCCCGCAGGCGACAGCGGCCATCGAGCGGCTGACCAAAGCCATCAGGGAGCAGGAACAGAAACAGGAGACCGCCCTGAAGACCTACCTCGAAGGAGGAAAGCTTGAAGCCGCGGGACGCCTCGAAGAGGCGCTCGCGAAGTTCGAGGAGAGCCTGGCGCTGTTCCGGGACAAGGACGCGTACGACGCGGTCACGCGCGTCAACAGGAAGATCGTCGAGACGGCGCAGAAACGCGAAGCGGCCCGCCAGATCGCGATCGAGGCCGTGGAGCTGAAGAACATCGGGGATCTTGAAGGGGCGCTCTCGAAATATCAGGAGAGCTATGCGCTCTACCCGGACAAGGAACTCGGCGCGGAGCTCGCGAAGGTCGCCGCAGGGGCGAAACGCGACCGCGACCGGCGTCTCCAGGCGGAGCGGCTTGCCGAAGAGGGGAACGCGCTGCTGAAGGAAGGCCGCGAACGGGATGCGCTCGAACGGTTTACGGAAAGCCTGGCGCTCCGTTCCGACGGCGTTCTGGAAAAGCGCACGAAGGCGCTCGAAGAAAAGGTCCGCGCGGATGAAGAGCGTCTGGCGCGCGCGAAGCTCCTGCGCGGCGAGGGGATCGAACTTCAGAAACAGGGCCGGCCCGACGAGGCCCTCAAGAAATACAGGGAGAGTCTGGAGAGCAAACCCGATCCGGAGCTGAAGGCGTATGCCGATCAGCTCGAAACGCTGCTGCTGTCCGAGAAGGAGCGAAAGGAGAAAGCTGCCGGATTCCGGGCCGAAGGCATCGCGCTGCAGAAGGTCGGGCGGAACGCCGAAGCGATCGAAAAATACAGGCAGAGCCTGTCGTACCGAAAGGACCCGCAGCTTGAAGCGCACGTGAAGAAACTCTACGACAAGATCCAGCGCGACATGAAGGAAGCGGTCCGCCTGCGCAACGAAGGCATCGCGCTCCAGAAGACGGGGCGGTTCAAGGATGCGTTGCGGATGTACAAACTGAGCCTGTCGCTCTATCCGATGCCCGATCTCGAGGCGCACGTCAAGGGAATCGAGCGGAAGATCGCGGAGCAGGTCGAGAGGACGAAGCTCGCCACGCTCCTCTACAACGAAGCGACTGTCCTCCGGAAGCAGGGGAAGATCGAGGCGGCGCTCGAGAAGTACCGGCGGAGCGTCGAACTCATGCCCAACAAGCGCGCCGAGGATATTATCGCGGCGCTCGAAAAGGACGTCGCGAAGATGAACGAACGCAGGGCGCGGGAGGAAGCGCTCCGCAACAGGAAGCAGAGCCCCGCGAAATAGGCGGAGGGAACCGCTTTTCCGGGAAGATCGGTCGGAGTGCATAATTCCCCGGCGCTCTTCCCGGTTTTTTCGCCGATTGCATCGATCTTCCATTGGGGTATACTACGAACGCGATGGATACTACAGGCATAACGGTCGTGCGGAGTCATCTGAATCTCGAGGCGATTATCAACAGGAGCCCTTCGGTGTTCGTGGAATGGTCGGACGCTGAAGGGCTTCCGGTATCCTATATCTCCGAAAACGTCCGACAGTTCGGATACGCGGCCGAAGAGTTCCTGTCCGGAAAGGTCCGGTACGAGGAGATCATCCTCCGGGAAGACCTGGCGGCCGCCTGGGAGCGGGCGCGGAATTTCCGGGAAGCGCAATCTCCGGAGTACGTTCAGGAGTACCGGATCCTCACAAAGGACGGCGGCATCCGCTGGATCGAAGACCGGACGTACGTCACCCGAAGCGCGGATGACGGCCGGCCGCTCTTTCAGGGCATCCTGACGGATATCACCGGGCGAAAAACCAGCGATATGCTCCGAAGCGCCATGTACCGGATTTCCCGGGCCGCGAACGCTCCCGGGACGCTCCTGCAGACCATGGAAACGATCCGGTCGGCGCTCGGCGACTTTATGGACGTCCGGAACTTCTTTATCGCGCTGTACGATCAGAAGCATCAGATGATCTCGTTCCCCTGCTTTTTCGACGAAAAGGACACAACCCCGACCCCGCTCAAGGGCGACCGCGGAATGACGGGATACGTCATCCGCCATAGCAGGCCCATTCTTCTTTCAAGTCCCGAGGAGCTTGAACGGTACGTCGCGGCCGGTGATATCGAGATCGTCGGGAGCGCCCCGGAAAGCTGGCTCGGCGTTCCTCTCCGCCTCCGGGACCGTGTGATCGGAGCGATCGTGCTCCAGAGCTACACGCCGGAGATACGGTTCGGAAACCGGGAGCTGGAAATCCTGACGTTTCTGTCCGAACAGGCGGCGCTTTCCGTCGAAGCGAAACGTTCCCAGGAATCCGTCTATCATCAGGCGACGCACGACGCCCTCACCGGCCTGCCGAACCGCGCGCTCTTTTCGGACCGGCTGCGCGTCGCCATTCGCCAGGCCGGGAGGAGCGGCGAGTGCGTCGCCGTGTTCATGCTGGACCTGGACGATCTCAAAGGCGTCAACGACGACTTCGGCCATGCGACCGGAGACTTCCTGCTGTGCCGCATCGCCGAGCGTCTCCAGTCGCACATCCGCGAAATGGACACCGTGGCCCGCGTCGGCGGCGACGAGTTTTTCTTCGTCCTCCCGTCGATTCAGGGGATGATGGAAGCCGAAATGATCGCGCGACGACTTCTGATCGCGATCTCGCGCCCCGTCGAACTCGACGGGCGGAACCTCTCCACGACCGGGAGCATCGGAATCGCCGTCTTCCCCACTGACGGGGCGGATGCCGAAGAGCTGATGCGCAAGGCGGACGCCGCTATGTACATGATCAAGGCCAAGGGAAAGAACAGCTTTCGTTTCTGGGGAGATTCCTCCGGAAGTTCGGAGAGTCCCGACAGGGAGATCGGGGATATTCCCGAAGACTTTCGACGCGTCCGGGACGCAAAGCGACGCAGCGAATCGCTGTTGCGCTCCCTGCTTTCGCGGATTCCCGATACGCTGGTCGAATTTTCGGCGGACGGATCCGTCGTCGCCGTCTGGTCCGACCGGCAGGGGATCTTTCGGCCCCGGACACATTCCGAAGCCGTGAACCGCGCGGACGATGTCCTTCCCGGGCCGGCTGTCGCCGGTTTGCGCGCCGCCATGGAACGGGCGATCGCGACGGGGACCGTTCAGGAGACCGAGTACGAACGGGATCGCGGAAAACACCGCTGTTTCTACGAGATCCGCGTCGTGCCGAAAGGAGCCGGAAACGTCTTCGCGTTCATCCGGGAGATCACGCAGCGCAGGCTCCGCGAGGAAAACCTCCTGAAGGCTCTCTCCGGCGCAGGCGGGGACCGGGATTCGCTCCGGGAGCCCGACGGACGATAACGGGGAAGCGCCATACGACACGGGGGGAAGGGCCAAAGCCCTTCCCCCCGTGTCGTATGGCGTCCGTTTCGGTTACTTCTTTTTTCCGGTTCCCGTCAGAAGGAGCGCCGGCAGGGTCAGCAGGAGCGCAAGAATGCCTCCTGCGCCTGCGTTGCACCCGCTGCCGGCTTCCGCCCCCTCGCTCGCAGCCGCTTCGGAGGGGACCTCCGTCAGTTCGGTGACATCCTCGTCGGCGAGTTCGATCGTCAGGTCCGTTTCGCCTTCCGACAGAGCGAAGGGCGTCAGGTCCATCGGATCATCGTCGAATTCGCCGTCCGCGAGCTTCTTCGCGAGCTTCTGCGGAACGGATACGATCAGCGCCGCCTGACGGAAGACAAGCACGGGAAATTTCACCTTCCCGACCGTGTAGAACGCCCTCGATCCGTCCTGTGCGGAATCGTTCGCGACCTTCGCGGTCACGGTCGCCTTCGCGGTTTTCGCGACGGGGAATCTCGAGACCGATGAGACGCTCCATTTCGATGTTTTGAGATCCTTCGTCAGGACGACGAAGCCGTAGTAGTCCGTCGTGGTGTTGCTGCTCTTGACGGTTCCGCTGTAGGTTGCGTCGGCCGTGGTCTTTCCCGAGATGGCGAATGTCCGTTCGAGCGCTGCCTTCGCGAGAACCCGAACGTTCGACGACGTATAGGAGGGGCCGAACAACGTCTTCATGGAAGCCGCGATGTTCGCTGCGACGGTTCTGTCCTTCAGCATCGCGACGACATCCGCGTTCGTCACGATATTCTTGGCCGATTTGATCTCCATCTGCTGCGGCTTCGGCGTCGGCGCGGGAGTCGGCGTTTTTGTCGGCTTCTTCGTCGGAAGCGGTGACGGCGTCTTCGTCGGAGTCTTTGTCGGAACCGGCGTGGGCGTCTTCGTCGGAACCATGGTCGGCGTCAGCGTCGGCGCCTTCGTGGGCGTCGGCGTCGCGGTCGGCGCGATCGTCGGCGTCGGAGCGGGCGTGCCCGACGCGCCGCCTGCGTACGCCTTCACGCAGACGTTCGCGGCGACGGCCGTCTTCGCGTCGCTCCACGACGTTCCGTTCGTGCTGATGTAGCTCTCTCCCGCGTTGACGACCGCCGCGCTCGAGTACCCGGAGTATTTCGCCTCGATCGGAACGGGATAGTTGTACCCGGGGGTCGTGAGCTTCAGAACCACGGAGAATTTCGCGCCCTTGGTAAGCGCGACTGCGGCGCCCAGCGGAACCGTGCGGTAGCCCGGCTCGTCGATCGTTCCGCTGACGGGGCCGTACGCGAGCGTTCCCGAAACGGGGGTGGCGCCGACGCCCGTGTAGACGCTGACCTGATACGTCGTCCCGGCGACGGGGACGTAGACGCCGAACGCGAGGAGATTCTCGTTCGCGCCGGCCGTGAATACGTTCGCCATCCAGCAGCTCGTCGTTCCGGCGCCCGTGCTCGAGACCCAGCCGAGCTGGTCGTGGAAGTAGACGGATGTGTAGTTCGACGCCGGTTCCGCGATGTAGGCGACGCCGTCGGAGAGGCTCCTGTCGTAGTAGGAGATGTAGAAGTAGCCGCTCTTGCCCCAGGAGGTTCCCCAGCTGTTCTTCACGATCCACGCGCCGTTCGCTGCCGGGGCGGTTTTGAAGTTCGTCCGCGCGTAGGCGTCGTCCCATCCGACGACCGTCACCGCGTGGTTGGCGTAGGAGGTCCCGCTGTAGCAGTAGGCCGCCGTCGTGGAGTTGTAGTACGTCGAGTTGTAGTAGAAGGAGATCGACATCGCCCCGTACTTCGTGATCATCGTCTTGATGAAGTTCGTGTTGAGGCCGTTGGTTCCCGAGACGTCGGACATGAAGACCGCGTTCTGCAGGTGCTTCGCGTTCGCGAACGTTCCGGCGGGATTCCCGGTTACATACGGGCACGCGGCTTCCGTGACGATTCCCGTCCAGCGGGACAGGACCGCCATCGACATCCAGTCGTTTCCGCCCTGGTCGTAGACGCTCGATCCGGTCGAGTTGATCGTGAATCCGCCGTTCGGGTCCTTGTACGCCTGATAGGCGAGGTGGAATTCGCTGAAGTCGTTCGTCTCGCCCGGCCTCAGGACGGATTCGGCCGATCCCATCGTCGAGAAGGTCCAGCACGTTCCGTACGAACCCTGGTTTTTGACCGGAGTGACGCGGTTCAGCGTCCGAAGGTCGTAGAGAGCCGGGAATGTTGTGGCGGTTCTGACGGCGCTTTCCCTGTCCGGGTGTTCGCCGAGCGACGGAAGGATCATCGGGGGCGGCATGTGCCCGTACCCGGCTGCGTCGCTTCCCTCCCCGCCGTGGACCGCACCGCGCCGTCCCGATGTCTCTTCGAGATACGACGCCAGCGCCGGATTCTGCTCCGCGACGACGAATGTTTCCTCCGCCCGGGCCGTACTGACGAGAAGCGTGAAAAGGAAGAGACATGCGATACACAACCGTTTCATGGTGTGTCACCTCCGTGGAAAGATCATTCAGGATTTTCGCTTTCGTTTCAAAGCTTCACGCATATCATGGGGGAAAGAGACCGGAGCGTGACGGCCGCAGGGTGGGGATCGCCGGGGGGATGACGACTCTTTTATACTGATGAGATCATGTCATGCAATGGTGAGGCTTCGGACTCATGTAACGCGAAGGGAGGAAGCGCGCCCGTTCCGCGCCCCCTCCCTGAAGTATCCCGCGAAAGTGCTTTTCGCGCCTTATTTTTTGTCGATCCAC
Source organism: uncultured Synergistaceae bacterium (assembly GCA_937870605.1). Taxonomy (GTDB): domain Bacteria; phylum Synergistota; class Synergistia; order Synergistales; family Aminobacteriaceae; genus CALFXN01. The sequence goes on along the minus strand of CALMZW010000289.1, from coordinate 4,192 downwards.
TTCGCCTTGAGCGAGTCGCGATGTCCCTTCACGATTTCGTCGATGACGCCCTTCAGATCCGAGCCCTTCTTCATGGCCACGCCGTATTTTTCTTCGGTGAGGTATTTGTCGATATGCCGGAGCGCCGTATTTTTCTTGACCACATCGAGGACGGTCATCCCGTCGAAGACGCCGGCTTCCACAACTCCCATGGAAAGGCCGTTTTCTATGTCCGGCACGGTTTCAAACGGGAGTATTTTAGAACCGGGGAACAATTGCTCGACCAGGATCATCCCGGTGGATCCGGAAAGGCATCCGACCGATTTCCCTTTTATGTCCTCGATCGTCCTGACGGACGATTCCTTCTTGACCATAGCGAGCTGTCCGGTCTGGAAGTACCATTCGGAGAAGTCGCAGACCTGGGATCGAGCCTCGGTGATGGTGATCGAGGTGCACGCGATGTCGAACGCATCCCACGCGAAAGCGGGCGTCCACGCCTGATCGATTCCCTTCGCCCAGGGAAGGCGGACGATCTGCAGCTTCACGCCGAGCGTCTCCGCGATCTTCGTGGCCAGGTCCATGTCGAACCCCGTGACCCGGTCTCCCGGCCCCATGACGAACGGGACGATTTCAAAGTCGGCCATGGCGATCTTGATGACGCCGCGAGCCTTGACATCCTGGACATCGGATGCGCCGGCCATGCCCGAAAGTCCGCAGACACAGATCACCAGAGCAAGAACAACGAAACCGCGACGAAACAATCTCATCCTGCAACCCCCTTTTGATTTTCTCGGGCAACATATTGCGCGTTTTCGCGAAACAAGTTGCCGGAGAAAGTGTACGTCGTCATGGATGATCATGTCAATTGGAAAATATACAAATTGAGCGGAAAAGCGCAATATGATGAAGAATATGCCGGAGATTCTCCGTTGTTCCCGAGGGTGACGAAAGCCTTTCGCATGTGTATCATAACTGTGAAAATGAAAATGGATACAGGGATCCCGGGTCGTGAGCCTGTTCCTCCGGGACATGCGGGGAGATGGTGCAGTGTCGGTAGCGACGTTTTTTCAGGTTCTCGGAGGCGTCGGCCTGTTTCTGTACGGAATCAAGTTGACGAGCGATTCGCTTCAGGCGCTCTCGGGCGACCGCCTCAGGCAGATTGTGGGGTCGTTGACCCGGACTCCGGTGCGGGGCGTGCTCATCGGGGCGGGGGTGACGATGCTCATGCAGAGCAGCAGCGCCACGACGGTCATGACCGTGAGCTTCGTTCACGCGGGGCTCATGACGCTGAAAGAGGCGGTGGGCGTCATCATGGGGGCGAATATCGGAACGACGCTCACGGCGCAGATCATCGCCTTCAAGATCAAGGATCTCGCGCTTCCTGCGGTCGGCATCGGCATGCTTCTCGCACTTTTCGGGAAGACGAAGCGCCAGCGCTATATCGGGAACGGGCTTGTCGGGTTCGGCCTGATCTTCATGGGAATGCAGACAATGGAGAAATCCATGAGCTTCCTGAGTGACAGAAAGGACATCTTCCTCGCGTTCAGTTCGAATCCGTTGCTCGGAGTCCTTGTCGGAACCGTGGTGACGATGCTCGTCCAGGCCAGCTCCGCGACGATCGGTCTCACAATGGCCATGGCGTCGCAGGGATTGCTGACGCTCGACGCCGCCATCCCGATCATCCTGGGGGACAATATCGGCACGACGATAACCGCGGTTCTCGCGTCGTTCGGGGCGAACCGCGCGGCAAAGCAGGCCGCCGCAGCCCACGTGTTGTTCAACGTCATCGGCGTCGTCGTTTTCATGTCCGTGTTGCCTCTTTTCGAATCGGTCGTCGCGCGGACATCGACGGACATCGCCCGGCAGCTCGCGAACACTCACTCGCTCTTCAACTGCGTCAACACGCTGCTTTTCCTTCCGTTTACGAGCCTGTACGTCAAGGCCGTATCGTTCCTGGTCCCGAACAAAGAGACCGTGCAGTACCGAGGCCCGCAGTTCCTCGACGAAAAGCTCATCCAGGCCTCGCCCGCGGCCGCCATTGACGCCGTCAAGGCGGAGATCGTGCATATGGGGCGGCTCGCGAACGAGATGCTCCTGTACGTGCGCACGGCCTTTCTCGAGGATAACCCCAAGATGATCGACGAGGTCAACGAGACCGAGAAGAGCGTGAACGCGCTGAATCACGCGATCAACCGATACGCGACCGAGATCTGGCAGCGCGGCGTTCCCAGCGAGCTGTCGCAGGTGCTTTCGGCCTACGTGAACGGCGTCGGGGACATCGAGCGCATCGGGGACCACGCGCAGAACCTGATCGAACTCTACGACTACAAGCGCGAGAACGGCGTGGAGTTCTCGCCGCTCGCCCGAGGGGAGTTCGAGGATATGTTCCGGACCGTCGAACGGGCCGTCTGCCTGAGTCTGGAATCGTTCGCGGAGGAAGATCCCGCGAAGGCGCACGAGGTCATCGACGTTCTCGAAGAGGAGATCGACAGCAAGGAACAGTCGATGCGCAAGAGCCACATCGAACGGCTGAACCACGGGGAGTGCAATCCCCAGAGCGGCGTCATCTTCATCGATATCCTGAGCAATATGGAACGCATCGGGGATCACGCGCACAATTTCTCGTTCATCGCGCTGGACATCGCGAAGCTGCACGCCTAATCGTCCAGCTCGACCAGCCATTTCCGGTATTTCTTCGGCAGATGGGAGCGCTGCAGCTCCGGATTTTTCCGGAAGGCGATCGCGGCGCTCCGGAAGTAGCTCCGGAAGAGCTCCCGGACCCGAATGTCGTCCTCCGTGTCCCGCACCGGAGGACGCGGATCGAAGGACGAAAGGGCCCACGTTCCTCCATACCCCAGGACCGCCTCCTTCCGGCGGACATCGTGAATGACGAACCGTTCGAGCGGCAGACGCGCTGAAAAGTGACCGCCGAGGAGCGGAAGGATATTGAAGTCGGGTTCGATCGGCGCGTACAGAACCTGCCCCGTATCGCGGAAACGCACGAGACCCAGAAAGCGATGCCGTTCTCCGGCGACCCTTCGTGCGGTTTCGTGGACCGACGCGACCGGTTCGTCCGCGAGACGCCGCCCGATCCCCGGCCCTTCGCGCCATGCGAGCGCGAGATAGCGGAGAACGCACACGTCCATCCCCGGAGACTCCGAAAGAAACGCGTGATACGCTTCGGACAGCGTTCTGGCGGATGTCCGTTCCTTCAATGCGCGGAAGACGTTCTGCGCTGAGGCTTCGTCGGTCCGGATCTCCTCCGCCGGAAAGAGAATCTCCTGCCCGTCCCCGGGGCCGAGAATTCCCTCGGGCTCCTTCCCGTCGCGCGCGACCTTCAGGATCAGACACAGAAGACCGTTGAACGTCCCGTCGTACCGGTAGATCGTCATGCCATGTCGAATTCGAGCTGGCAGACCTGGGCCCTTTTCCGGGAGCCGGAAAGCAGCCGGTTCCGCAGGTATGTCCCGGTCAGTCCCGGTTCGCCGCAGAATCTGCCCGAGCAGGTGATAAAATGCCGCGCCCGGGAAAAGACGATCCCGAGGCGGATCAGGTTTTCCGGAGTCAGGGAACGGCAGGAACGGGCGGAGAGAATCCGTTTCGCCGACCGCACGCCGATTCCGGGGATCCGCAGGAGCGTTTCGTACGGCGCGGTGTTGACGTCCACGGGAAACGCGTGCATGTTCCGGAGCGCCCATGTCGTCTTCGGGTCCAGCTGCTCGTCGAAGTCGGGGGTCGATTCGTCCAGAAGCTCCCGCGCCGTGAAGCCGTAGTAGCGCAGGAGCCAGTCCGCCTGGTAAAGACGGTGCTCCCGCAAAAGCGGGGGCCTGGGAAGCGCGGGAAGGAGGGGATTGTCCGATACGGGAACGAACGCCGAGTAATAGACGCGGCGGAGGTGGAAGCGACGGTACAGCCCTTCGGAGAGCCGGAGGATCGTGAGGTCCGATTCGGGCGACGCTCCGACGATGAGTTGCGTGCTCTGGCCGGCCGGAGCGAAACGGGGCGCGTCCTGGGCGCGGACCGCCAATCTTCGTTCCGTTGTGTTTTCGGTGATCCTGCCGCCGATGTACTCCATGGGGCGCAGGATCGAGTCGCGGCTCTTTTGCGGGGCGAGCGCGTTCAGGCTGCGTTCGGACGGCAGCTCGATATTCACGCTGATCCGGTCCGCCAGCAGCCCGACGCGTTCGATCAGTTCCAGCGACGAACCGGGAAT
>CALMZW010000288.1 GCA_937870605.1 uncultured Synergistaceae bacterium | reverse complement strand
TCGCGCAGAGCCGGTTCGATTTCGACGTCATGGGGCACTACGCGAGGCCGGACGTTTTCCGCCTGTCGGTGAACGAACGGCCCGCGAGAAGCGTTCATTACATGGGAGAATAGGAGTGGACTTCATGAAACGTGCTCTTTTCGTCATAGACGTACAGAACGAATACTTCGACGGCGCCATGCCTGTCTCGTATCCCCAGGGCTCTTTTCCCAACATCCTCCGTGCGATGGATGCTGCGGCATCGGTGAACATGCCCATTTGCGTCATCCAGCATTCGGCTCCCGACGGCCAGCGCGTCTTTCAGAAGAATACGCATTCCTGGGAATTGCATCCGGAGGTTGCGCGAAGGCAGCGGGACAAGCTGGTCGAAAAGCGCTTTCCCGGCTCGTTTACCGGGACGCATCTGCAGCAATGGCTTGAAAGTCAGATGATCGACCGAATCGTCATCGCGGGGTATATGACGCAGATGTGCTGCGATACGACCGCGCGGCAGGCGTGTCACGAGGGCTACCCCGTGGAATTCCTCTCCGACGCGACGGGCACGCTCGCCTGCCACAACGCCGCCGGGTCCGTATCGGCGGAACAGTTGCACACGACGATCCTTGTCGTTCAGGCGTCGCGGTTTTCCGAAGTTCTGACGACGGACCAATGGATCGCCCGGATAAAGGAAACGAAGAGCTAGCGGATTCCGCCAGGCGGGAGGACATCCCCGCGTCGCTCTTCACGCTTCGGGAGCTTCTCGACTCGACCGGACTGCCGTACGCCTTCCTTCCGAATGCGCGGCCGCTGCGCTCGGCGCAGGAAGGGGCGTCGTTTTTCGGGATCGAGATCGCGCAGACGGCTCCGGCTCTCGTCGCCCGCTCCGAGGCGGGGTTTCACCTCGTCATCGTCTCGGGCGCGCGCGGGAAGGTCGATTTCGGCGCGTTGGCGCCGCTTTTCGGCGTGCGGTCTCTCGGGCTCGCGAAGCCAGTCGAAGTCGAGCGGCAAACGGGAGCCCGTCCGGGATCGGTTCCGCTCGTCGTCCCGAAGCTGCCATGCGTCGTCGATGAGGGGCTGTTTTCGTGGGAGCGCATCTACGGCGGCAGCGGAGATCCGGGGTGGACGCTCTGCGTCCATCCGAAGGTTCTCGACGCGGCCAATAATGTCGTGTCCCATTTTCGAGTCTGAATCATTCCTGGAGGGAAGTGTATTGAGTACGGTCTTCTTCGCCTCGATGCAGGCAGACAGCAGGGAAAGGAGCACACGCGCCAAGGTCGCGGCGCTCTTCGACGCGGCGGGATTCGCGGCGCTTCTCCGGAAGGACGACCTCACGGCCGTCAAGCTCCACTTCGGCGAACGCGGGAATGACGGCTTCATCAATCCTATCTTCGTCAGGAGCGTCGTCGACAGGGTCCGGGATAGCGGGGCGAACCCGTTCCTGACCGATACGAATACGCTCTACTCGGGAATGCGCTCGAACGCAGCGGACCACTCGACGACGGCGATTCTCCACGGTTTCGGGTATGCGACGGCCGGAGCGCCGATCGTCATCGCCGACGGTCTCAGAGGGGAGAACGAACGCGTCGTCACCATCGGTCTCAGGCATTTTGCAACCGCGTTCATCGCCGGCGCGATCGGGAGCGCCGACAGCATGATCGTTCTGAGCCACTTCAAGGGGCATCAGATGGCGGGGTTCGGAGGCGCGCTCAAGAATCTCGCCATGGGATGCGCGACACCCAGGGGAAAGCGGGAGCAGCATTGCACGCGCCCCTGCGTCGACCCCGAGGCGTGCGTCGCGTGCGGGCGGTGTGTCGAGATCTGTCCGGCCGGCGCGCTCCGCATTGAGGATGGGCATGCCCGGATCGACCGGAATGCGTGCCTCGGCTGCGGGGAATGCATGACGGTGTGCGGGGCGAAGGCGATCGAACTCGACTGGGCGACGGAACTCGGTCCGTTCACGGAACGCCTGGTCGAATACGCGTATGCGGCGGTCCATGAAAAGAAAGAGCGGGTCGGATACATGAACTTCGTCCTGCGGGTCACGCCGGACTGCGACTGCGCGCCGTGGAGCAGCGTGTCGATCGTCCCGGATATCGGCGTCCTCGCGTCGCTCGATCCGATCGCGCTCGACCAGGCCTGTCTCGACCTCGTGAGCCGGGCGACGCCGTTGCCCGGCTCGGCCCTCGACCGTGGACACGTCTGCGCCGGCCATGACGGAAAGACGGACGCTTTCTCGGCCATGCGCCCGCACACCGTGGGGGTGCGACAGCTCTCCTACGCCGAGGAAATCGGCATGGGGAGCCGGAAGTACGTTCTCGAGGAGATCTGAGCGCCGGGTTCGGCGTGACGGAGTTATGAAAAGAGGCGCTCCCGCCCGAAACGCGGGAGCGGTTCCTGCGAATGGCGAGCGGCAGCGAACGGCTGGTGTTTGCCGGGCAAAACGCGTATGTGCTGCTCGGCGGCAGCATTCGCCTTTCCAAACTCGCCGCGGCGCTGCAAAACCCGAAACTTGG
>CALMZW010000287.1 GCA_937870605.1 uncultured Synergistaceae bacterium | reverse complement strand
GTACGCGTCTCCTTCTCGAAGGACGTCGCGGAAGTTGACAGGAACCGGGACAGGGATGTCGCAGCACAGACCGAGCTTGCCCGGAACGCAGAGATCCGCGAGGAGGCGATCCGCCTTGTGGACGAGGGGCGCGCGAAGGATGCGACGAAACTTCTCGAAAAGCGTAAAAGCGACCTGCGGAGCATCGCTCCGAGCGTCGGGCAGGCCGCGCCGATGATCGAGGCCGAAGCCGGAGTTTTCGATAAACTTGCGCAGAGCATCGCGGCGACGGGCGGAATGTCCTCGGGCGAACGCAAACAGACGATGAACGACGCCTACATGCAGAAGAACCAGCAGGCTCCATTGACGATCAGCGACGACGTGAGCGGCGACCAGCAGTAACCGGACAGCGGAAAGCGATGCGGCGCATGGAAAGCCCGCATCGCTTCCGCTCCGGTTTTTCCCGAAAGCGCGGTGAGGGTGCGATGGCGGCATGGAACCGAAAAAACCGGAGCGTTCTCCAGGGGGGCGGCGCGTTCCGCATCCCCCTGGCGTTCGTTTTCGTGATGGCCGTACTTTTGCCGAGTCTGGCGCTCAGCCTTCTCGCGCTGCGGGCGGCGAACCGCGAGGCGCTCTATGTGGAGCGCCGCCTCGAGAATGCGCTTCTCGCCGAAGTGAACCACGCGGCCGGCGCTATCGCGGAACTTCTGCGGCGCATCGGAACGGAACTCGAAACCGATGCGGAGGATCTTTCGGGGACCGGCGCAGTCGCCCTCGACGCGTGGCGGGCGCAGAACCCGCTCGTATCCGTCCCGTTCGCGCTGGAATCCGGAAGGCTCGTCGTCCCGGACCCTTCGGGCGCAAAGAGCCGCGCATTCCGCGACGAATTCGGTCCCTTTCTCGAAGGCCGTGTGGAATTGCCGGTGTACGACGATATCGCCAACGTCTACCGGCGGCAGATGCTCGACGATGCCGTCGAGGACACGGATCATGCGTCCGATCCTTCGCCGGCGGCGAAAACGGCCGCTTCCGGCGGCTCCGGACGAATCCCCGAAGCGGCGCCGCCCGCCGAATCGTATCACGAAACGGAATCCGGGCGCGCCGACGAAGACAAGGTCGCCGCAATCCCCCCTGCTGCGCCGCGCGCGCTGTCCAATACGAAGACGGCTCCGGTCCGTCCTCTTCCCGCGCCCGACGCTGCGACGCGGCGAAAAGCTGCGGAACGCATCGCGACGGATTCGTCGCTCCGCGAAAAGACCTTTCGGAAAGCCGAAGAGGAGGGCTTTCAGGTGCTTCAGCGGAACGTAATGCCCCAGGTGCAGGCGCAGACAGCCGTTGCCGGAATAACGGGGGAGGAACGCTCGAAGACCGTCTCGCGCGGCCGGTCGTTCGCGGATCTTTCCCGCGAGGGATCGAGAGGGATGCTGCCTCGAATCACCGAAACCGGTCTTGATCTGCTTTTCTGGATGCGACGGCCGGACGGCCGCGTAACCGGATGTTCCATCGACATGAAGGAACTCCTCCGGCGCATCGCGGACACGATCCCCGATATCCGGTCCGAGGTCCGGATCCTGACGGTGCTGGACGAGAACGGAAAGCCGCTGCTCGCTCCGGAGGCGGGCGAAGCTCCTGACTGGCGGAGGCCGTTCGTGGCTCGCGAGATTTCCCCCCTGCTTCCCCGCTGGGAGGTCGGAGCGTGGCTTGCGGACCCGGCCCTGGTCGAATCACAGGCGCGCTTCGTCACGTTCGCCGTGTGGCTTCTCGTGGCGATCCTCCTGATCGTCATCGCGACCGGGGGCGTCGTCGTCCTCCGGATGCTCTCGGCGGAATCGCGCCTTGCGATGCAGAAGACGACGTTCGTGGCGAACGTCTCGCACGAGCTGAAAACGCCGCTCACATCCATCAGGCTCTTCGCGGAAATGCTGCTTCAGCGCCGTCAGCCCGACGAACGAAAACGCGACGAGTACCTGCGGACGATGCTCTCCGAAGCGGAGCGCCTTTCCCGCCTTGTGGACAACGTCCTCGCCTTTTCGCGGAAGGGAAGCGCGAAAACGGTCGACGTCATGAAGCCGCTGGACCTCGCGGCGCTCGCGCGCGAAACGGCGGCCCAGCTCGAACCGCACCTGACGAGGAGCGGCTTCGCCCTCCACGTTGACGCTCCGGATGCGTTGCGGGTCCGGGGAAACGATGAAGCGCTCCGGCAGGTTCTGATGAACCTGCTGTCCAACGCGGAGAAATACTCGGGGGAGGCGAAGGAGATCGGCGTGACGGTCCGGCTCGAAAACGGGGAATGCGTCGCGTGCGTCCTGGACCGCGGGATCGGCGTGGAGCCCGGCAACGCGGGCCGGATCTTCGACGAGTTCTACCGGTGCGACGATTCGCTCGCGTCGTCGCGGAGCGGGACGGGGCTCGGACTTTCGATCGCGAGAGATATCGCGAGGCGGCATGGAGGCGACGTGACCTACGCGCCGCGGGAGGGCGGCGGCAGCATCTTCGCGCTCCGGTTGCCGCTTGTCGCGCCCGGGACGGAACGAAGGGGGACATCGGAATGAATGAACGCATTCTCGTGGTCGAGGACGATCCGGCGATCCTGACGGGGCTTCGGGATCTGCTCGAGAGCGAGGGGTACGCCGTGGAAACGGCGCGCGACGGAGCCGTTGCGCTGGAGCGATTCTGCGCCGCGCGCCCCGACCTCGTGCTTCTGGATGTCATGATCCCGAAACTGAGCGGCTACGACGTGTGCCGCGCCATCCGCGCGGAGGACCGCGCGACGCCGGTGGTCATGCTGACGGCCAAGGGGCAGGAGGTTGACAAGGTCGTCGGGCTCGAACTCGGGGCGGACGATTACATCGTCAAGCCCTTCGGCATCGCGGAGCTTCTGGCCCGGGTGCATTCGGCGCTGCGTCGCGGCGCGCTCGCCGGGGCGCACGCGAACGAGACGCCCGCCGGCGTCGTTTCGCTCGGCTCCGTGGAACTCGATCTGGATGCCCTGAGCGGGCGGAGGAGGGACGGGACGTCGTTTTCGCTGACGCCGAAGGAGGCGGCGCTGTTGCGCTTCCTTCTGGCGCACGAGGGCCGGGTGATCGACCGGAACACGCTCCTCGAAGAGGTCTGGGGAATATCCTGCGATGTGACCACGCGTACGGTCGACCAGCACGTCGTGCGCCTGAGGCAGAAGATCGAGGACGATCCGGCTGAACCCCGGCGCCTGTTGACGGCGCACGGCGCGGGGTATCGTCTCGTCAGGTGACCCCGCCCGGCATCGCCGAACTTGACAGACGGAAGCCGTCGTTTTAGAATCGAACTTGTCTGAAGAGTAGACGACTTCTTTCCCGACAATCCTTGAATATTACCTTTCCGGCGTCCTGATGTGCGTACCAGACTAAAAAATCCGTCTGTGAGAGCGTGACCATGGGACCGATACCGAGAATTCGATTGTCCGACCGTGTGATCGACGCCATAGAAACCATGATCGCCGAGGGCCCCTTCGCCGCCGGCGACAGGTTCTATTCGGAAAACGAACTCGCCGCGAAGCTGGAAGTCAGCCGATCATCCGTTCGCGAGGCCATCCGCATTCTCGAAGTCACGGGACGCGTCTTCGTCCGGCAGGGGAAGGGGATCTACATCGCGGCCTCCGCGGGGGAACCATCGGACCCCTTCGCGGGCTGGCTCAAGAACAACGAGACATCCATCCTGGACCACTTCGAATCCCGACTCATCCTTGAACCGAAAACGGCCCGTCTCGCGGCGGAAAAGGCGGACGCCGAAGCGTGCGCGAACATCGCGAGGGCGCACGCCGCGTTCGTCGCGAACGCAACGACGTCGGACACCCCGGTGCTCATCCGGACGGACGAGATGTTTCACCGCCGGATTGCGAAGGCGACGACGAACCGGACGCTCGACTACCTCATGCGGACCATGACGAAATCCCTTCCCGAAGGGTGGATCACGAGCCTGAATATCCCGGGTCGTGTCCTCAAAACCGTCGCGGAACACGGAAACATCCTCGCGGCGATCGAAAGGAGGGATCCGGACGAAGCGGAACGGGCGATGACGTTGCACCTGAGCAACGCGCGCGACGACATCAGGGCATCCCTGGAGCCGTAAGGCGGACGCGGATGCGATGGAAGCGGAGCGTATCGGAGGCCGGACCATGC
>CALMZW010000286.1 GCA_937870605.1 uncultured Synergistaceae bacterium | reverse complement strand
GAGGGCTTCGTCCACCGGATCGCGCCCTGCCCCGTCCACGCGCGGTTCACCCGCATCTCCTGCGGATAGAGCGTCGCGTGGCTCAGCGCCGCGCCGCCCTTCCCGAGGTTCGGAAGATAGCGCCAGCCGAAGAAGTTGACCTTCGGATTTTCGTTCATGGCCGCGACGTCGCGTTCGGACAGCTCCCCCTTCGACGTGAAATCGAGCGAGAGGAAGCCGAAGCTCTCGAAGCTCGCGGACGTGAACCAATGATCGCCGATGTGGCGTTCGGAGGCGATGTCGGCGAAGACCTTGGGCATTCCGTCCTCCTCGCGGCCGCCGATGATCGGGCAGGCCTTGTTCTCCCAGATGACGAAGACGTACTCCCCTTCGAGCCCCTCGGAGTTCCCCATGTACCGGACGGGCGCGGAGACCTGTATGAGCCGGTACTCGCCCCCGGCCATCCACTCGACGTCGCGGGCGTTGGCGTACTGGACGGACACGGTCGGCCCGCGAAGTTCGAACGCCTCCGGAATGAGGGGCAGCAGCGCCTCCGGCTCGGTCTCGAACCGGATGTTGATGCCGGACATGTCTCCATACACCGTCCGCACGGGATAGAACGGATGCCCCCCGAAATGGACCGGCATGCTGTAGATGAAATCCTCCTGGAACACGAACGTTCCTCTCATTGTTTCACCCCCTGTTTGGAATGAAAACGATCGAACGCAATGGTGTTCCTCCAGGCTCCCGGCCGGAAAGACGCACGGTCCGTCGATGGCGGCCACCCCGGAATTGTATATATTTTAGCCGATGCTATATTTTCCGTCAATTTGTTATTTTTTATAACAATTTTAGTCTCTTTATGGTTTGGAACGGAACGTCGCGGCGTTCCGGCGGACGAAAGGGGCGTTTCCCTTGCAGGCGCCGGGACGGAAGCTGGTCGGGCCGTCGTATGGGCGATGCTTCGCGTCACACGCCCGGGGGAAGCTTGTCCTCCATCAAATGACGCAGATTCATGGTTTCGCCGTCGACGACGAATGTCCCGTCGCCAACGGCGTGGAAGATGCGCCGCTCCTTCCGGTCGGCGTCGATCCACGCCCGGACGCCCTTCAGGAGGACGATGCCCGGTCCCTCGACGTAATCGGACACGCGGCATTCCAGACAGGCGAGGCATTCGGCGACAAGCGGCGCGTCCACGTCCGCGGCGGGCAGAGGCGTCAGCCCGAACTCCCGGAACTTGTCGACGTTCGCGCCCGAGCAGTCGCCGATGCGGACTGCCGTTTCCGCCATGTCGACGGTCGGCACCGCCAGGACGCATTCCTTCGTCTTCATCAGCGCGCGGAACGAATGGTTCCACGGCCCCGTCGTGATCGCCAGCGCCGGGGTGAAGTCCGTCACCATGTGCCAGGTGATCGTCATCAGGTTCTTCTTTCCGCCGTCATTCGTGGCGACCAGAATGACCGGCCCCGGCTCGAACAGCATGAACGCCTTCTCGAGCGGCAGTTCCGTAAAGCCCATGAATGTCCGCACCCCTTTCGCGGTGGT
>CALMZW010000285.1 GCA_937870605.1 uncultured Synergistaceae bacterium | reverse complement strand
GCGGAAGATCTCCGGCAAGACCGCCGACTTCGGGCGCCACCGATCTCCAGTGCCACCGGGCGAGGTCCCTTCGAAAGCTGTTTTCCGACTCTACCGTGGTTGTCGCTGCAAGCAAAAGCGCCGCTCTTCCAACCTGATTCTCGTCGTCGAGTCGAACGCGAACGGTGAGTTCCAGAACCGAGGACGGCATCTCTTCCTTTGGCGCCGTTTCCACGGAAGAGTCTTCTTCGCTCTCGGGCTCTCCGGCAAGGGGAATCCCTGTGTTATTCGGTTGTTCATCAATCGTTTGCGGCGTGAAAATGCGCTTCCAGATCACGAGTCCACCACTCCCCTCTCAAACGTCATTATAACGCATCGCTTTTCCGGTCGTGCTATTTATGCATGAACGGGGGAAAAAAAGTGGAACATTCTGTGGACAAATGAGCCGAAATGACATCGATACCGCTCTCTGGAAACGACTTTCAAGACTATTTCGCCGTGACGAAAGAACGATCCGGGCTTCTATGCACGGGACCCTGCGCCACGGCAAGCACACTGCCATGGCAGCTTTTCGCTCATGATGATTTGATGCCGCGATCCGAAACCAATGTGGCGACGCATTCGACGTGCATTGTCTGAGGGAACATATCAAAAGGACGAAGCCGTTCCAGAACGAACCCCTTTTCGTGCAGAATGCGGACATCCCTTGACAATGTGGCCGGATTACATGAAACGTACACGATTCGTTGAGGGGTAACGACATTTGCGATGGCTTCGCGCACGGATCGGTCGCAGCCGGTTCTAGGAGGATCGACGACAACGGTCTCATACCGGTCCGGCAATTCACGAAGCACATTTTCCGCGCTTCCGACGATCGACGCGATATTCGAAAAGCGATTGACCGAACTCGTCGCCGCGATCGTTTTTCCGGCTGTAGGCCACTCTTCAACGGCCGTTATTCGACGATACGCCGGCGCCAGGTACATCGTCAGCGTTCCGATCCCCGCATACAGCTCAAGAAGACTCCCGCCCGTTCCTGCCTGCTCGGCGGCATACGCATACAGACGTTTTGCCTGAAAACTGTTTACCTGGAAAAAATCCGTGAGTCCATACCGGAATAAATACGGATCGAGCCGTTCCCGCACCGTGATTTCTCCAGAAATTCCGCTGACGTCGCTTCCAAGAATGACATTCGATTTTTCCCGGTTCCGATTGATGCATAGACCGCGGGGAGCGTTATTGCCCATTGCATGAAAGAGATCCCGTATCCGATCGACGGCTTTCGTTGCGGGAAACTCCCGGCAGACCAGTCCCACCAGGGAGTCGCCGGTGAAACTCCCCGACCGCAAGACGATATGCCGCAACAGGCCGCTGTGGTTCTTTTCATCGTACGGGGGAAGCAGCATCTCCGGAAGAATGTCGAGAATCTGGCGGAAGAGCGTTTCGATTTTTTTCTCCATGACAGGACAGGCATCGATCGGCGCCAGGTCATGCGTTCCCTCCTTATAAAACCCCATACGCATGCCGGAAACGCCGCCACGAACCGGGAAAGACGCCTTGTTTCGATAATTCCACGCTCGCGGGCTCGGGACGCATTCATCAATTCCGCAGACAGGCTCCAGCTTCGCGATCCGGCCCAATGCATCCTGCACGATTCGTTTTTTTACGTCCAGCTGGAGTTCATACGCGGCATGCTGAAGCCGGCATCCGCCGCACGCGTGGTGCCAGGGACATATCGGAGAAACGCGTCTCCTGTTCTTTGTTATGATGTTTTCAATTCCAGCAACTGCATAATCCCGGCTTTCCCGAAGAAGAACAACTTCCAGTTCTTCTTCGGGGAGCCCCCCGGCTACAAAGAGAACCTTTCCGTTCGGCATCCTCGCAATGCCTTTTCCATCACTGCTGACGGATTCGACGACAACACGAAGACTATTCCCGTTTTTCATGAGTTACAGCCCCTAAAAAAAGCCGCCGAGGATCTCGGCGGCTTCATATTTCGATTCTGTTCCTACAGATGCAGACTGGATTTGAAAAGGAGATATCCTTCATCGAACGCGCGGGTGTTCAAATCCTCCGTACCTTTCGGAACACGGGCGCAAATGGCTTTTCGAATCGAATCAGGACTGACTATCTTCTCAAGCTCCAAAACCCGAGCCACCGTCCCGAGAGCCACCATATTCGTAACAAGCTCTCTTCCGATTTTTTCTCTCGCCGTTCGTACGATCGGGAGATGATAAATATATGCGTCAACCTGCGGGAAACTCGTTACGAAGAAATCGTCGAAGATTATCCGGCCGCCGGGAAGCGTTTCCTGCGAGAATTCTTCACACGCCTGCTGATTCAGGATGACCTGAAGGTTCGGCGAAACGGCTTTCGGATAATCGACCGGTTCGGTGGAAATAACGACTTCGGCTTTCGATTTTCCACCTCGTGCTTCCGGCCCGTATGACTGGGATTGTACTACATAGAGCCCTTCTTCAAAAAGAGCGGCCGCTTCTCCCGCGATGAGAGCCGCGAGAATGACGCCTTGTCCGCCGGATCCGGCGAAACGTATCTCGTATCTCATTGGCCTTCTCCTTTTCCCCTGACTTTTGCGATCAGATCGAGGTATTGATCCGTGTATTCAGGTATTTCTTTATTTACAAACTCACCTGTTATTATTTTGCCTTCCAATTCTTCCAGCGCCATAGTCTTTGATTTTTCAAGAGCGATAGAATTTTCTTTAAAATAATTAATATTATCTATAGGCGTTCGCCGTTTATTGCGACGACCGTATTGCGTATGACAACTCGACACGATTTCGACAACGGAGAAGCCTTTTTTCTGTATTCCTTTTTTTATAAACATTTCCACCTGCTTGGGATTGGCGATCGTGGCGCGAGCCACATAGGAGGCTCCGGCCCCTTCGGCCAGTTTGCAGATGTCGAAATTCGGCTCGATCGCGCCATAGGGAGCCGTCGTCGCAAGCGCTCCGCGGGGCGTTGTCGGGGACGCCTGCCCGCCGGTCATTCCGTAAATGTTGTTGTTCATGACTATTGCCGTAATGTCGATATTCCGGCGGCACGCGTGTATGAAATGATTTCCGCCTATGGCGGTGCAGTCGCCGTCTCCCATTACGTCAACCACCGTAAGCGACGGATTCGAAAGCTTGATGCCGGTCGCAAAGGCCAGGGATCGTCCGTGCGTCGTATGCATGGTGCACGCATCGATGTAGCCGGCCATACGGCTCGAGCAGCCGATGCCGGAAGCGATAACCGTTTCGCTCCGTTTCTTTTCCAGCGATACGAGCGCCCTCAAGAGAGAATGCATGATGATGCCGTGACCGCATCCGGGGCACCAGATATGAGGGAAGAATCGGGTTCTGAGCCAGGACATTACTTCGGGATTCGGCATGACTACGCCACCTCCTCTATAACCTTGAGAATATCTTTCGGCTTGAAGAGCTCTCCATTGACAAGCGACTGCTGCACTATCTTGGCCTTTCCTTTCGTTGCGCGCTCCACTTCGAGAATCATCTGACCGCAATTCATTTCAGGAACTATGATCGTACGGACTCTTCTCGCGAGCTTCTCGATTTCTTTGTCCGGGAACGGCCATAATGTTATCGGACGGAAGAATCCCGCTTTCAGATCGCGCTTTCTTGCGTCGCGCACGGCTCTTCGCGCAGAGCGAGCCACGCTTCCGTATGCGAGAACGATCACTTCGGCGTCGTCTGTATATTCCGTTTCATACTGCACGATATCGTCACGGAAGCGTTCGACCTTGCTCACAAGACGGCACACGTTCCGTTCGATCTCCTCAGGATTGTTGGTCGGGAATCCCCAGTCGTTATGCGTCAAACCGGTAACATGCCACGTGTACCCGTCTCCGAAAGAGGCCATACACGGAAGATCGTCCTTGGGATCGGGACGGTACGGAACAAATTTTTCCGGAACTTCCGTCGGACGTTTCCTGTTGACAATCTCAAAGCTCCCCTTCTCGGGGACGAGTACTTTTTCTCTCATATGAGCAATGACTTCATCACTCAGGATCAGTACAGGTTGCCGAAAACGCTCGGCGTTATTGAAGGCCCGAATTGCGACCTCGTAGCATTCCTGGGCGGATGAGGGGGCGTAGCAAATGGTCGCATGATCTCCGTGCGTCCCCCAGCGCGCCTGCATGACGTCCTGCTGGCCGCCCTTCGTCGGGCTTCCTGTCGAGGGGCCGCCGCGCATGACGTCGACCAACACCATCGGCACTTCCGCGATATACGCCAAACCAAGATTTTCCTGCTTCAGCGAAAAACCGGGACCGGAAGTCGCCGTCAGGGATTTCATGCCCGTGATAGACGCACCTATAACGGAAGCGATTCCTCCGATTTCATCTTCCATCTGAATGAAACGGCCATTGAGTTTCGGCAATTCCTCCGCCATGATCTCCGCTATTTCGGATGAAGGAGTGATAGGGTATCCTCCGAAGAAACGACATCCGGCCGCGATCGATCCGTACGCGAGGGCTTCGTTTCCCTGCCAGAAGGCTACATCAGGCATTCTCATTCGCCTCCCTTACTGTGATCGCCATATCCGGGCAAGTATTTTCACACTGACGGCACCCGATGCATTTGTCAATGTGAACCGGGTCTGCTTTCATGCGCTCGTTCAAAACGAGCACCTTTTTGGGGCAAATTCCAATGCACAATTCGCATCCCTTGCACCAGCTTGTGTTTACAATAACCTCAAAGCGGCTCGCGGTCATTCACAATTCCTCCATTTCCCGATTGCCGAATTCGAAAAAAACATCCTTTCCCGTGATCGTAAGAATAGCGTCTTCTACATTTCCATTCAAGTGTTCTCTGGTGTTTTTTGTCAAGGCAGTACATTTTTGTATGGGATAAATATGGTAAAAAAACAAGCCAAAAAACGCATTCACTTTTTCCCCGTATCGGGAGCTCTGTGATAGCGTGCCCGGATTTCGGACGGAAACAGCGCCCTGTCCGAATAACGTCTCGCCAGCTCCGATACTGCTCCACCGCGAATAAAACACGGTGTAACGTTCCACAGAGAACGCTCTCTTTCCGAAAAATGATCAAGCAAACGGATATCCTGATACAGCAGACGAACGTTCGCGCCGATCGATTCCAGAATGGAAGAAAACTCATTATGAGAAAAACAACCCGATTCATGCATTGGAGATAACCGTCCCTCTTCACAGCGATAGACCGCGCCGAAGAAGTTGCCGCCAGACGCAGACAGGATCGGCGCAACGATTTCGTTCTGAACGCCGAAAGACTGCGCCATCACTTCCAGTGAGTCGACCGGAATTGTCCGTACATCCAAGGAGAAGGAGAGGCCAAGACTATAGGCGATGCCAATCCTGATTCCCGTAAAGAAACCCGGACCGACCGTAACACCGATCACAGTTATGTCGGACAAGCGAAGTTTTCGCGTACGCAGCAAGTCATCGACCATTCGGGGCAACATGCCGGCCTGCTCTTTCCCCGCATGAACGTTCATTTCGCCGAGAACGCCGGTCTCGTCGGATACGCCGATGTTGGTCCACCGCATGCTGCAATCTATTCCAAGGAATACGTCCATCGTTCTTCCTCCAGCTTTCTTAAAAACAGCGTTTCAACAGCGTCGGAACGCGGCCCCTCCGCACGCCACCTGAGTAATCGCCGCGTAGGGTTTTCGGAATCGATAAAGTCCAGAAACCACCTGTCCGTTCCGGGAAGAGACCGCGCCCGTTCGGGCCATTCGATCACGAGCACGTTTCCGTCTTCGATGTACTCTTCGAGCGCAAGATCTTCTTCCTGTCCGCTCTCGATCCGGTACAGATCGACATGAACGAGACGCGGCCGGGTCGGGTATTCCAGGACCAATGAAAAAGACGGACTCCTTACTGCCTCGAAGCCTAAGCCTTTCGCAAGCCCCCTGGTGAAAACAGTCTTTCCGGCGCCCAGATTTCCACGCAAGAGAATGCACAATGCCTTTTCCACAAACCCTGAAAGGAGTTCTCCGAGAAGCCGTGTTCTCTCCGGCGATTCCGAAAGGCATGTGATGCAACGCGTTCCCATCGCTATGTATCCTTCTTCCTGCGTGAATGACGAAAGAAAAGTGTTATCGCCAATACTATCGCAATCGCTATCAGCAAAAAAGAAAGGATTCCGGTCCCCGGAGACCAGGACGGATTCACCTTTCTGGCGGCGACCAAAAGCAAAAAAGACATGAGGCACCCCACGATGGTGCTCCTCAAGCCCTTCATTCGTATTCGTTCGCTCTTTTGCACTTCCTCATCCCAGTTTATCCGACGACGGCGCACGGATTGTCCCACCTTGTCGACAGTTCGGAAAGAACCCCCGGGATTCCTTCGGCGATTTCCCGGGCGAGCATCCCCAGTTGGCCATTTCTTCTCGCCCAGTTGGCTCCGCTCTCCCCATGGATCCATGAAGCCGCGCAACCGGCTTCATAGGGAGTCATCCCGAAAGCCAGCATGCTCCCGGCACATCCTGAAAGGACATCCCCCGAACCGGCCACGGCGAGGACTGCACTTCCCCGCGAGACCACCGCGGTCCGGGTTCCGTCATCCACAATCGTTGTCCATCCCTTCAGCAACACGGGGCCGTAACGCTCCGATATCCTCCGAGCGGCGCCAAGGCGATCGCGACGAACGTCATCGACCGATATGCCGAGAAGCCGGGCGGCTTCTCCGTCGTGGGGCGTAAGCAGAACATCCGGTCGCCTCATAACCGATTCGAATGCGACCGAAAGCCAAAAGAGCGAATCGCCGTCAAATACCGCGGGAACACCTCGCTGTTCCCAAACGGTTTGCGTCCACCTGCGCCCCCAGTCGCTCCGACCGATTCCCGGCCCGCATACGATGGCCCGGAAAGCGGCTGAGCTATTCCGGAAGATGTCAGGCGCCTCCATATCGGGGGCCGCTTTCACGCAGCTCGCTTCGGGATACAGTGAGACGCACGCCCGCGCCGAGGCTTCGGGAGAAACAAGGCGCACGACTCCCGCTCCGGAACGCAATGCCCCGCCGACACACAACAACGGAGCGCCGGGGTATTCGTCGGACCCCGATACGACGAGAACAGAGCCTTTTTTGTATTTGTGACATTCCGGCCCCGTATCGGGAAAACGCGAAACGAAAATTTCCTGTGTGGCATCCACGATACGTGGGAAACCTCTGAGAACTTTTCGTTCTTCAATCCCGATGCTTCCAATGACAACCCGCCCTGCCGCCTCCCGCGCCGGCAGCACCGCAAGCCCGCTCTTCGCCGCAAGCAAAGAAACCGTGATCTCAGCCCGGATACACGGATCGAATACATCTCCCGTTCGTGGATCAATTCCGCTCGGGATATCGACCGACAGAATATGACGAGCGACGCCCGAAAGGCGTATCAACCGTGCGATTTCGCCGCGCGGGGCGCCTGAAGATCCGGTGCCGAGAAGCGAATCGACGCAGACGTCGCTTTGAATCATTTCCGTTTGAATATCCTGATCGCTGAGTCCGGCGCTTTCGCGGATATCGATGCCGAGTCGGGAGAGTATGTCTCGATGATACGATGCGTCACCCTGAAAGGAGTCTTTGGAGCATGAGGTAAAAACCCGAACGGATACGCCATGCAGGTCAAGATGGCGAGCGACGACAAATCCGTCCCCGCCGTTGTTCCCGGGCCCGCAAAGAATACACGCGCTGCGGCATTTCGGATAAGAGGAGAGCAGCGCATCGCAGACGGAGCGCCCCGCATTCTCCATAAGAATCGTTCCGGTGATTCCATACCGCTCGGCAGCTATCGAATCGGCTTTCCTGACAACGTCCGGATCGAAATAATTCATGCTCTTGCGGATTCTCCTTCGACGATCACAAACGCCGCCGCAAGGTCATCTTCATGGCTCAGGCTGATCCAAGCCTTTTGAATGCCCTTTTTCCCAATCAACGACGCTATCTCGGAGGTGTATCGAAAACACGGACCATTTTTCGTCCTGATAATCCAGGCGCCTTTCAGAACTATCGAGAACGTGGAGATTCCGGTCGCCTTGGCGAGCGCTTCCCGTGCGGCGAAAGAAGAGGCGAAATGCCGCGCAGGAAGCGCCTGCGCGGATGCGTATGCGATCTCATCCTCGTGAAATATGGCGTCGCGGAAATGATTCGACCGCAGTGCACGGCTCATTCGAGATATGCTGCACAAATCGGTGCCTATTCCCAGAATCACGCCGCCGCCTCCTGAAGATAGCAAAAAAGGCGCCGTTCAGGCGCCTTGATAGGTAAAAAATGGTGGGTGGTATAGGGTTCGAACCTATGACCTCTTCCGCGTCAGGGAAGCGTTCTTCCACTGAACTAACCACCCAACGGATAAAGATTCTACAGGCCCGTCACGCTCTTGTCAACGGAGGAATCGACTCATTTCTTCAAATCAGCGCGGCAGGATTCGGCCGCCTTTTGTGACATGCTTTCGCTCTTTTCAGCCGTCTTCGAAATACACCGGATGATCGCCGCGGGGACGCCGCCTTCATGAAGCGCCGAGACGCCTTCGATAGTCGTTCCTCCCGGAGTCGAAACTTCATCACGCAACGCTGCGGGATGCTTCCCGCTCTGCAGTACAAGTTCCGAAGCTCCCGCCGCTGTCCATGCTGTCGCCTTCAGCGCCAAATCGGCGGGAAGTCCCAGGCGCACGCCGGCAAGAAGAAACGCGTCGAAAAACGAAAAATAGAACGCGGGCCCCGACCCGGAAATCGCTGTGATCGCGTCGAAAAGCCTCTCCTGCACCGGAACTGCTTCACCAAGTGACTGGAGTGCTTCGGCCAGAAATCCGGATTCTTCATCCGTCGCCTTCTCCGGCAAAACATACCCGGTGAACGCCCGATTCACGGCGGCGCAGATATTCGTCATCGCCCGAGCCCACCGGATATTCGGGAACGCGTTCTTCAGGGAATCCAGCGAAATTCCCCCGGCAAGCGACACGCAGAGCTTGTTTTCGAGCATCGTTTCGAGCGGGCGAAGCACGGGGAAGAATATGTACGGCTTGATTGCCGCCATGATGATATCGTTCCCGCAGCATAGTTCTTCCGAAGACGGAGAGACGTGAACGCCAAACGGAGCGAGGGCTTCTCCCTTTTCCGGGTTTGTGTCGAACACCGACACGTTGAATCCGCGTTGTCCCAGGCCTCTTGCGACAGCGCCTCCCAAAGCTCCGGCGCCGAGGATGCCTATTTTCTTCCGAACGATTTTGTCCATACGATTCAGCTCCCCACTCCGAAATCTTTCCGCCATTCGCGCGCCCAGTGAAACATCCCGAGCGCCACGGCGACGCCGGCATTCAGAGATCCCGTTCCGCCGCATATCGGGATCCGCAGGCTTTCGTCGGACCGCTGCCGGACAAGGTGGGAAACCCCCTCCCCTTCGGCTCCGATAACCAGGACGCACCGTCCGGCCGGAGGTGTTTCCCAAAGCGACCGTTCTCCGTTCATGTCGAGAACCGTCACCCAATATCCTTCGTTTTGCAGGTCCCCCACGCACGCAGCCACGTTCCCGACGGCGACCATGGGAACCCTCAGTATCGCTCCGGCGCTTGTCTTTACCGATATCCCGCCGGGAAGCGCGGATCGTCTTTTCGGGAAAAGAACGCCGCTCGCTCCGGCGGCTTCCGCGGTGCGTACGATCGCGCCGAGATTATGCGGGTCTTGAATATGGTCGGTGAGCACAAGGAGCGACGCACTCTTCCCCTTCTCTTCGCGAAGAAGCGACTCAAGGGAACGGCAGGGGATCGGAGACATCCGGGCGGCAACGCCCTGCGTCGCGGTTGTTCCGCATTCGCGCTCCAAAGCCGCCGGTTCGATCACGTCAACAGGAATGCCCGCAGTCGCTGCAAGCGTCTTATAAAGGGCCGCCTGGGACGAAGGGAGTCTCGAAGAAAGAAGAATCCGCAATCCCATGGACGGGGTCTTTTCCAGAAGATCCCTGACCGGTTGTCTTCCCCAGCAGAGGTCCGGAGTGTTTTCGTTCTCGCTCTCTTTCTCGTGTTCGCGTTCTTTCGCGTGCATCTCCGTTCGCCTCAATTCGTACGATCCTTTTCATATTGCCGAAGATACAAGGCAGTATATCCTTTCCCCGATTGAACGAGCTGATCCGGAGTCCCCTCGTCGATGAGCATTCCTCCGCCGTTGCCGCCTTCCGGCCCCAGATCGATAAGATAGTCCGCCGACATGAGAACATCCAGATTATGCTCGATCATGAGAACGGTGTTGCCGTTGTCGACGATCCTGTTTATGATCTCGAGAAGTTTTTTGATGTCCGTATAGTATAACCCTGTCGTCGGTTCGTCCATGAGATACAGCGTGGGCCCCGAAAACCGCTTGCCCAACTCCCTGGCGAGCTTGACGCGTTGCGCCTCGCCGCCGCTCAGCGTCAACGCGGACTGGCCGAGACGGATATATCCGAGCCCAGCGTCCTGGATGC
>CALMZW010000284.1 GCA_937870605.1 uncultured Synergistaceae bacterium | reverse complement strand
CCCGGCGCGATCTTCTCGCGCGAAAAGCTGATGCAGCAGGTCTTCAAGCGTTCCTTCTCCCCGTTCGACCGAAGCCTGGATGTCCATATCAGCAACCTGCGCCACAAGATCGGTCCGTACCCCGACGGCTCGGACCGCATCAAGACCGTGCGGGGCGTTGGGTACATCCTCTCCTACCCGCCGGAGGAAGCGAGGGGCGGATGAAGCGCTCGTCGCTGTTCGTCACGGTCTTCCTCTGGTTTCTCGCGACCATCTTTCTGTCGGTCGCGGTCAGCTTCGGCCTGACGATCCTGATGACCCGGCAGGGGATCGTCCTGACCGGGGAGGAGGAGGTTCTGTCCAAGGCGCTGTCGCTTCGCGGGCGCGAGTGCCTCGCCATTCTCGAAAAGGACGGCCCCGAAGCGCTGTCGGCGACGGCCCGGACGATCCGCCGCGAGACGGGGTTCTCGATGTTCTTCTTCCATCCCGACGGACGATCCGTGTTCGACGACGAGCCCGAATTCGTGCGGAAGATCGGCAAGCGGGCGATCGAGTCCCTGGAAGAGGGGCGCTCCTTCGAGACGCGCAACGACTTCACGATCGTCACCGAGCGCATGAAAGCGGCTTCCGGCAGGGAATACGTCGTCGTCGGGAGCTTCCATCGTCCGCCGCCCGTGCTGCGCGTGATCGCCGAGAAGCGCGTCCCGTTCGCGATCTACCTCGCAGGGTTCCTCGCGACGGCCCTTCTGCTCTGCTTCCTGCTCGCGCGCCACATCAGCGAACCCCTGATGCGCCTGACCGACGCCGCGCGAAAGCTGGCCGAAGGGAAGCTCGACGCAGACGTCGACGAAGGCGTTCTGCTCCGCAAAGACGAGTTCGGAGAGCTCGCGAACGCATTCAGCCGGTCGAGCCGTTATATCCGGGAGCTGCTCGACGCGCAGAAACGGTTGATCCGCGACATCTCCCACGAGCTTCGCACGCCGCTCGCACGCCTCGGCGTCGCGCTCGAACTCGCCCGCAAAAAGGCCCCGGCGGCAGAGGATTCGCTCGCGCGGATCGAGGCCGAGGCGTCCATCCTGAACGACATGATCGGACAACTGCTCTCGCTCTCGCGCCTGGAAGTCGAGATGGGAAACGCGACGCTCGAACCCGGCGATTTCGAGCTGCTCGTCGGCAGAGTCGTCGAAGACGCGCGGTTCGAGGCGCGGCCTTCAGGAAAGGGCATTCTTTTCCGCTCCGAAGGCAGGGACTGGATCCTGCCGATGCGGGAGGACGTCCTCAGGGGCGCGGTGGAGAACATCCTGCGCAACGCGCTGCGCTACACGCCCGCCGGAACCGCCGTCGACGTCTCCGTCGTTTCCGACGAGAAGGGCATTGCGCTTCGCATCCGGGACCACGGCCCCGGCGCGCCGGAGGAGGAGCTCGAAAAGATCTTCCTTCCCTTCTACCGCACCGAGTCCGCACGAACGCGCGACACGGGGGGAACCGGCATCGGCCTCGCGATCGCGCAACGGGCCGTGCAGCAACACGGGGGCGTTATCAGCGCGTCGAACGCGAAGGACGGCGGGCTCGTCGTCGAGATCGTCCTGCCGCGGACGAAGAAGGCGGAGTGAAAGCCCGGCTTATTTCTCCCTGCGAGAGATATTGAACAGCGAGAAATCCGTCTCCGGATCGAACGCCCGGAGGATCGACACGTCGTCGAACGCCTCGATCAGGACTTCCATCGTGCTCATGACCGGGTTGCCCGTCTCCATGAGGTGCCCGCCGAAGACGCGCATCGTCGGGTCGGACATCACTCCGTGAAGGTGAATCACGGTTCCGCCGCCGTCCGCCGCCGTCCCGATCATGCCGCTTCCCGAGAGAAACTCGATCGGCCCCTCGACTTCGACGGGATCGACGTATCGCGCCCCCATCCTGGCCTCCGGGCAGGGAGCCGGGTAGACGAACCGCGTCCGGAGCAGGCTTCCGTGCATGGCCGTGACGCAGCCCGCCGTGATGCGCCATTCGCTGCAAATGCGCAGCAATCCTTCGAAAAGCTCCGTCCGGGGCCAGATGCGGGCGACGATGGACCGTCTCTGCGCCTCTACCGACGATACTCGAACCGGGAATCCGGACATTCGTCTTCCTCCTTATTCGGGGACATGATGGAGCAGGAGCGTCAGGGTCGTGTCCCGACATAGTACCGGGAATCCGGACGGACGTAAACCTGTCGCCGGTTCCTGCGACAAAATCCGGAAAAACATGTCATAATACGCAGACAATACTATAAATCGCTCCGGCCCGTCTCCCCTTCTTCGCGCGCCCTTGTGCCGGCGGGGAGGTGTTCGACAATGCGGCGCACCGGTTCGTTCGTGTTCCGGGCGTTCGTCGCCGTTCTCTGTGCTTTCGCAGCCCCGGTGTTCGCTCCGGTCCAAGCGGCCGCATTCGTGTCCGCCGACCGTTTCGGGTTCGGGGAGTTCCGGATCGCCCCGTCGCCCTTCTCGCCCGCCTTCAGCCCGGGAAAGAAGGACGTCGCCATATTCCGCGCCCGCACGGACCGCGCCGTTCCGCTCCTGTTCCGGATAGCCTCGGGCGACGCTCATATCCTGACCATCCCCCCGCGGGAGACGGAACAGCTGACAGGAAACCGGGACCGCTTCCACTGGTCGGCCCTTTCGGGCGACGGCGTCACGCCGCTTCCTTCGGGGCGCTACGACGTCGACGCGTTCTACCCGCTGACGCTCGCGTACGCGAACGGATCGTTCGGGGAAGACCGCCGGTCGGTCATCGTCCGCCCCTACGCCGTAGCCGTCGACGCATCGGGACGCGTCTATTCCGCGTCGGAGCGGTCGCCGATCCAGATCTTCACTCCCGACGGAGGCTTTCTTCGCTTTCTCGACCCCCGAGCGGACGCGAAGCCGTTGCTCCCCTGCATCGCGCTGGCCTGGGGCGACGGGAGTCTGCTGCTCCTGCACAAAACCGGCCTCTACGCCGTGAATCCCGACACGGGGGCCGCGACGCTTCTGCGCTCGTCGGAATCCATTCCCGGCGGGATCACGGACCGGGATCTTCTCGCGTCCGGCGGGGTACGTCTCGCGATCGGCTCCCGGTCGAGGGGGCGCGTCTATCTGTGCACGCCTCAGGGGCAGATCTTCCGGACCGTCGTGACACTCGGCCCCGCGGGGGAACCGTTCGCCGACCTTCGCGGCATCGCGCTCCGGCCCGACGGCGGCCTCTGGGTGACGTCGTTCGAGCGCATCGTCTCGCCCGATACGGCCGTTGCGTTCGTTCGCCGCTACAACGCGCAAGGCGACTGGGTCGCGGACGCCCTGCCGATCATGACCGGAGGGACGTTCCCCCTGCCCTCGCCCGGGCGTGTGGCCGCACTCCCCGACGGTTCCGCCGTCATCGCGAGCGCGCAG
>CALMZW010000283.1 GCA_937870605.1 uncultured Synergistaceae bacterium | reverse complement strand
GTTTATAGACTACAGAGACGCAAGGGAACGACGAAATCGACTGTCTGAAAGCCGATGAGCATTGACTGGGCGATTGATCCCCCATTTTGGGGGAATCAAAAGAGCCGGGCTCCCTTCTCGCGGGGAACCCGGCTTTGTGTGTGTTACGTATTAGTTGACCCGAATGAGCGGTCAGAGTCGGGGTCGGAAGGATGCTCTGATACTACTTCCGTTTGAGAAGAAGCGGTGCCAGGAGAAGCAGGAACATCGGCGAGAGCGTCGATACGGCGCAACCACCGCCGCCTGATCCGCCGCCCGAGGAAGTCCTGTTGAATGTGTAATCCGCGTCAACAACCCTTCCCGATGTCGTTCCCGTCCGCTTCGCGGTCATTAAGTTGTCGTCTTGGATCGTGATGTTATATCGAATAGTGGACGAGGTGAGAATTATATTGCGGGATGTGACCTTTATACCTCCGCCGAGGTTTTCCCGAGTGAGGGTATAGTTGTCGTTGAGCAACACGGCTCCCGATGCGTCCGTGATCGTCCCCGCGTATGAATACTGGGTGATGACTTCATATCCGTCCGAGTCAATGTAGGATGTGATCGTCTGGGTTCCCCTGTCGAAGACTCGGATATCGCCCCAGGTACCTTCTCCGTTGACGCTCCACGTTCCCTGTACGTTCGGAATCCCGTTGCCGGCAAATGCAAGAGCGATGAAAGAAAGCAGGAACGACATGACACAGAACAATCTTTTCACGTGATACCTCCCCTTTCGACTTTGGATATCTTTGCATTGCCTTGCGACTGGAGTATATCTGGTTTTGACAACGCAAATCTGATCACCAGGGAGAGCCGAATTTTGACCACCGCGATCATTCTTCCACGCCTGCCGTTTTGAGTTGTATGTGGCTTCTCTTTCTTCCCTCCTTCAGCGTTTCCTTCAGCCTGTAGCTCTCCCACGCGCACTCGATGATGTACGCCTTGTGGGTCAGGCGGTCGAGCAAGGCCGCCGTCATGTTCGGGTCGCCGAAGACCTCCGTCCAGCTGCCGAATCCAAGGTTCGTCGTGACTATGAC
Organism: uncultured Synergistaceae bacterium; assembly: GCA_937870605.1. Classification (GTDB taxonomy): domain Bacteria; phylum Synergistota; class Synergistia; order Synergistales; family Aminobacteriaceae; genus CALFXN01. Next base: position 206 of record CALMZW010000283.1, on the reverse strand, counting down.
CGATCCGCGTTCGTGTCGTTCCGCGAAGACTTGGAACAGAAGCTCGCCTCCTTCCTTCGAAAAGGGGACGTATCCGAGTTCGTCCACTATCAGCAGGTCGTACCGGGTGTACTTCCCCAGTGTCCGGGCAAGGGTTTTCTCCCCCCGGCTCTCCAGAAGTTCGTTGACGAGGTTGCAGGCCGTCGTGAACCGCACCCGCATGTTCT
>CALMZW010000282.1 GCA_937870605.1 uncultured Synergistaceae bacterium | reverse complement strand
TCGGCCACTCGCAGCGGACGGTTCAGGGATTTATCCGTAAAACACACCGCTGCGCCGAGATCGCTGCTTTTTCGCATGACATGGCGGAGCTTGCCCCGAACCCCCTGAAACTCCATGAGCATCTGATCGAAAATCTTTCGGTAATCGCCGAAATACCGGAACACGATCATTCGGGGAACAGGGATGATCCGGTCCACGACCGTCGGCTTCTCGTTCAGAACGCGACACAAAAGGTCGTCCGCCTGTATTGGGGAAAAGTATACGCGCGAACGGCGAAGCCGTCCCTCCCCCCCTGTGCAGAGAAAGACCGTCTGGCCTTCTCCGGCGATGTCCAGCGCGTCCCGAGTCGAATAGGGAATCGCCTGGAGTCTTTCCTGAAGAAACTCGTCCCACTCCCCGCTTCTCGCCCGCACGATCAGAACGCGCGGTCCCCCGCGAACGAAGGTCAGCACTACGGTCACCTCCCTGAAGATATCGATGCGTTCAGAGCCCGCATTTTCGTATCCTGCTTCTGTCCCTGTCGACATACGCCGGATATGGGATGGAATAAACGTCTCCCGTCAGGACATCGATGCAGTTGACGCCCGCTATTCCGTTCAGATACAAAACGTCCCGTTCTCCGGAGTCGAAACGGAAATCGTCGTGGCCATAGAGGTTGAAGCGCTTCGGCGGAGCGCAGACTCCCTGAAAATCGTGGCTGAGTCCCAGTTCGAGGTCGCAAACGACGACTTCTCCCTGACCGTCGAAAAACGGCGAATCCGGGAAGGACCTCCGAAGCGCACCCGGATCGTCGTGATTCCCCGAAACCAGGATAAGCCGTTCGGGCGACAATACTCGCAGAACGTCGACAAGGGCGGACAGCTTCCGCTCGTACCACGGAAGCAACCGGGGACACAGCCCGATCTTGACCTCGTCCGCCATGTCGCCGGTGTGAATCAGCGCAACGGGTTCCAAACGCGCGATCAACCCGCGCAGTTCACGGTAGAATGTCGATGGCGTGTCCGAGACATGCACAAGGAGACGTCCCCGGAGAGCCAGGATGTCTTCCGGAATGTACAGGGAATCGGTGATCCGGGTGAGTAGTCGTTTCCACATGAGGGCGCGTCCTCCCGAATCTCATTCTATCACCGCAAACAGGATGAAATGGTATGATAAGCACCCACGAAACGAGGGAACACAGGAGGGACCGGACAAATGGAAGAACAAAGAAATGACGGCGCCGGACAGGGCATTCTGGCCGTTATCGGAGGAGGCCCGGCCGGATTGCTGGCTGCAGGACGGGCCGCGGAGCTTGGCGCGCGGGTCGTTCTGTTCGACAAGAACCCCGAAGCGGGAGTGAAACTCCTCATATCGGGAAAGGGCCGGTGCAATTACACCAATGCGGAACCCGACATCCAGCAGTTCATCGCGGCATACGGAAAAGACGGACGGTTCCTCTACAGCGCGCTGAACACCTTCGGCCCGGACCACATACAGGCATTCTTCGAGGCGAGAGGCGTGCCTTCGGTGGTCGAACGAGGGAAGCGGGTCTTCCCCGAATCCCGATCATCTTCCGATATCCGCGACGCTCTCGTGCGGTACGCGCAGGATGGCGGCGTGCAGTTCCGGTTCGGCGAGGAGGTCCGGGATCTCTCGATCGCGGAGGAAACCGGAAGGATCCGGAGAATCGTTCTCGCGGACAGCGGAGAGCCCGTCGGCGCGGTCATCCTTGCGACGGGCGGCGCAGCCTACCCGCGTACGGGATCGACCGGGGACGGGTACCGGTTCGCAAAGAAACTCGGACATACGATCGTCGAACCCAGGCCGTCGATCGCTCCGATACGCATCAGGGAATCGGGGATCTTCGCGGCGCAGGGACTCGACCTGAAGAATGTCTCGATCACCGCGTGGATCGACGGCAAGAAACGGGACGAACGATTCGGCGACCTCTCGATCACGCATTTCGGCCTGAGCGGTCCGATAGCCATGGATTTCAGCCGGGATCTTCTGGATCTTATGAAGGAGGGGCCTCTGACGCTCACGATCGACTTCAAGCCGGCCCTTTCCTATGAGATGCTCGACGCCCGTTTTCAACGGGAGTTCCTCAAGCGCGGACGCGAAGAGATCAAGAGCGTCCTTCGCGCGCTGCTCCCCGAACCGATGGTCGGGGTCATGCTCTCCGCGTGCCGCATCTACCCGCCGACGCCTGCGGCGGAGATCACGAAGGAAGAACGCCAGTCCCTCTGTTCGCACCTGAAAGCATATCCGGTCACGCCGGAAGGACTTCTTGGGCTCAACTGGGCGATCGTCACCTCAGGCGGCGTTTCGCTCAAGGAAGTCGAGCCCAAGACCATGCGTTCGCGGCTCGTTCCGAATCTCTTTTTCGCCGGAGAAATTCTCGATATCGACGGACCGACCGGAGGCTTCAACCTCCAGATTTGCTGGAGCACCGGATGGGTGGCCGGGGAACAGGCCGCGCACCTGCTTTCGGAGGAATAAAAAAGGGGCGGATCCCTTTGATCCGCCCCCAGGAATGCCGCGCTATTCCTTTTCTATCATCATATCCGCGAGGTCGAGCAAACGCCGCGCGTAGCCGTATTCGTTA
>CALMZW010000281.1 GCA_937870605.1 uncultured Synergistaceae bacterium | reverse complement strand
CACCGTATCGACCAGCGAATATTGCCGTATGGCCGAGACAATCCCAAGCGGAATGCCGAGGACGATGGCGACGATGACCGAAAAGATCGCGAGCTTGAGCGTCGCGGGGAATGCCGCGAGAATCTCTCCGGTCACGGGGTGTTTCGTAATGTAGGAACGTCCGATGTCCCCCTGGAGTGCGTTGAGGATATACCGGCCGAACTGGACGAAGAACGGGTCGTTCAGCCCCATCTCCTGCCGGAGGGCCTGAACGCGGTCCTCCGTGGCCATATCGCCGAGGAGCATCCGCGCCGGATCGCCCGGCGTCATGTACAGCAGGAGGAAGATGATGAAGCTCACCCCGAGAAGCACGGGGATGAATGCGACGACACGGCGGAGAATGTACCTCCACATGAGTCCCAGCCTCTTTTCCGACGGGGCGGAGAGGAGCCTCCCCTCCACCCCGTGAATATCATTTCCGGTCTCCTATTCCTCGAAATAGACCGTATGGAGCACGTGGTAACTCCCGGGATCGGGGGAGAAGCCCTTCACGTACTTCTGGGTTCCGACGAGCTGTTCGCCGTTGTGCAGCAGGAGCCACGGCTCCAGTTCGGCGATCCGCTTCTGGATGGAGCTGTAGATCGCTCCCCGCTCCGCGCCTTCCGGCGTGACGCGCCCCTTTTCGATGAGATCGTCGATATCCTTTTCCACGACCATCGACCTGTTCAGCCCTATCCTGGCCTGCGACGAGTGGAACGGTCCGAAGACGGAATAGTCCGGATCCGGAACCGCCGTCGTCCAGCTGTTCAGGTAGACCTCGTGAGTCCTGTCCTTGAGTTTCTCCTGGAATGCGCCCCACTCCATGACGTTGACGCCGACCTCGATGCCGACCTTCTTGAGCTGGTTCTGGATCACGGTGGCCATGTCGATGCGTTCCTTGCGGTCCGCGGTGAGGATCGTGAACCTGAAGCCGTCCTTGTACCCGGCCTCCGCGAGAAGGGCCTTCGCCTTTTCGGGATCGCAGGGATACGTCGGCATGTTCGGATCGTAGTACTTCACCGACGGAGCGAAGACGCTCTTCGGTACACCGCCGACGCCCCGGAAGATGACCTTCACCATCTTCTCGACGTCGATCGCGTGGGCGATCGCCTGCCGGACACGGATATCGTCGAACGGCTTCTTCGAGAGATTGAATCCCATGTACTGCACGACCGCGTCCGGAGTCCGGAGCAGCCTGAGCTTCGGATTCGACTGCACCTTGCTCAGGTCGATCGGCAGGATCGCGTAGGAGATGTCGACTCCGCCCGCCTCGAGCTCGATGACCCTGTTCGTCGCCTCCGTGATCGTACGGACGACGATGTTCGGAATCGCGCTCTTCTTGCCCCGGTAGCCGTCGAATCGCTTCAGGACGATCCGGTCGCCCTTCGCCCAGGAGACGAATTCATACGGCCCGGTGCCGACCGGGTGCGTCCCGAAGTCCTGTCCGGCGGCCTTCGTCGCTTTCTCGTTGAGGATGCATCCGCCGCCCCAGTGCGTCAGGTGCGCGAGGAAACTCGTATCCGGAACCTTCGTCCGGATGATGATCATAGAGTCGTCGACAACCTCCGTCTTCGCAAGATCGATGTTTCCGAGAACGTAGTTGATCTTTCCTATGGCCGCCTTGCGTTCGAACGTGTACTTCACGTCGCTCGCCTTCAGCTCTTCGCCATTGTGAAACTTCACTCCCCTGCGGAGCGTGAAGCGGTAGGAGAGATCGTCGATGCGCTCGACCTTCTCGGCCAGGGACGGCTCGATCTGTCCGCCGGGCCCGACTTTCACGAGCGTTTCGTAGATCTGCACCATGATGTGCGCGGACGCTCCGTCCGGGGACTCGTGCGGATCGAGCGTCTTCGCGTCCGACGTCGTGGCGACGACGAGCGTGTCTCCCGCCGCGAGGGCCGGAAGCGACCACAGTGCGAGAATCGCGGCGACCGCCGGGAAAAGGATCCATAAACGGTTCCACTTCATTACGGACACTCCCTTCGATCCATGTCGTTCATTCAACGACCTACTCTTCAAAGAAGACCGTGGAAAGCCTGTGGTATCCCGCGGGATTCGGCACGAAGCCCTTCACGTTCCTCCGGATGCCGACCACCTGTTCCCCGTTCTCGACGTAGACCCACGGGGCCTGCTCGCGCAGCAGCACCTGCAGGTCATGGTAGACCTTCTCCCGCTCCGGACCGTCCTTGAGCGTCCGTCCGAGATCCATGAGCCGGTCGGCCTCCGGGTTCGAGTAGACGGCCTTGTTCATTCCGGTGATCTGCGAAGAGTGGAAGATGCCGTAGACGGCGTAGTCAGGATCCGGCACGGGAGTCCCCCACCCCATCATGTACATGTCGTGGTTCTTCTCCTTGAGTTTCTCGAGGTAGGCCCCCCACTCCATGACCTGGATCTTCACGTCGATCCCGACTTTTTTGAGCATACTCTGGATCACGGTCGCGATGTCGATGCGCTCCTTCCGGTCGTTCGTCCAGATCTCGGCCTTGAACCCGTCGGGGTATCCTGCCTCGGCCAGAAGTTTTTTCGACAATTCCGGATCGTACTTCACGGGCGGCAGATTCGGGTTGGAGTAGCGGATGCCGGGCGGTACGGGCCCGAGAGCCGGCTTGCCGATGCCGCGGAAGACGGCCTTCACGAGCTTCTCGAGATCGATCGCGTACGTGATGGCCTGCCGGACCCGGACGTCGCTGAAAGGCTTCTTGCTGCAGTTGAAGCCCATGTGCTGCACGGAAGTGTCGGGCGTGCGGAGAAGGACCAGCTTGTCGTTCTCCTGCACCCGCTTGATGTCGATCGGCGGGATCGCGTAGGCGATGTCCGCGCCGCCCGATTCGAGTTCGATCGTGCGGTTCGTCTCCTCCGTTATCGACCGGACGACGACATTGGGAATCTTCGCTTTCTCGCCCCAGTAGTTCTCGTTGCGCTTCAGCGTGATCCGATCGCCCTTCGCCCAGGAGACGAATTCATAGGGGCCCGTCCCGACGGGATGCGAGCCGAACTCGTTGCCGGCGTCCTTCACGGCCTTCTCGCTGAGAATGCAGCCGCCACCGAAGTGCGTCAGAAGGGCGAGAAAACTCGTGTCCGGCGTCTTGGTCTTCATCTCGACCGTGTAGTCGTCGATGACCCGAAGACCTTCCGGATCCATGTTGCCGACGATGTAGGCGATCGTCTTGCCGACGTCGAGGGCCCGCCTGAACGTGAAGACCACGTCCGACGCCCTGAGCTCGTCGCCGTTGTGGAACTTCACTCCCTTCCGGAGCGTGAAGCGATAGGTCGTGTCGTCGACGCGCTCGAACTTTTCCGCGAGGTTCGGAACGACTTCGCCCTTGTCGTTGACCTTCACGAGCGTATCGTAGATCTGGACCATGATATGCGCCGACGCGAGATCCGGAGTCACGTGCGGATCGAGGCTTTTCGCGTCGTACATGTTGGCGACGACGAGAGTGTCTTTCGGTGCGGCGGAAACGAAAGCCGCTCCGGAGAGCAGGAACGCGAGGGCGTATCCGAACGCCAGTGCCGTGAAACGATGGAACCGCATAGCCGTTCCCCCTTTGCGATTTGATGACGATGGTTACGGATTTCCCAGGATGTGACGGATATCCTCAGCCAGCGAACACAGGCGGTTGATCTGCGACCCGACGTATCCTTCCAGGACCAGCCTCCCTTCAGCGGAGCCCTTCCAGTCGAGAAGAGGATCTCCCGCCATGACGATTCCGGGAAGCCATCCCTGCGCGCACCCCGGATCCTGCCCGTACGCCGGACACCGGACGTACAGGGCCTGATTGAGTTTCCTCACGACCGCGAGCCGGAGTCCGACCGGACGCTCCGGCGAGGGGAGCCCCCCCCAGAGCGACGCGAGGTCGCGATATTCCCCGAGGACGCCCCGGAGATCCGCAATCCGCGCATAGCGCCCGCACGCGGACGTCAGACGGTCGAGAAGGAATCCGAAGAGGGCGGCGACGTCCGGAGACGGGTCGTCGCCCGAAACGAGCGCTTCCGTCGCCCGGGCGTACACCTCCGCGTCCGTCGCGAGGATCGCGGGATCGTGATATTGCAGGAGGTCGTCTTCCGTGTGCCACCACCAGCTCATGAACCCTTTCCCCGTCCGGTCCGGGCTGGAACCGGGCAACGTCGACCCCCACGCGAAGAGCGTCGAAAGCCCCATGTTCTGGAACGACTGGTCCCAGGCACGGACGGGATCGGGCCATCGCCCCGTCTGCCCCGTGACGTCCCGCACGACTTTTTGCGCGAGTGCAAGGAAGTCCGGCCCCGCCGTGATCCGGCTGAAATCCATGGCGCCGCGGAGTCCCGGCATGTCGGCGTTCACCGTGGCGATGCAGTTGCGGTACAGGTCGAGGAAGTGAAGGGAGGCGTACGCGGATGATCCCGCGTACTTTCCGTATTCGTGTCCGGACCACCAGCACACGCGGAGCCCGTACCTGCGGCGCGGCAGGGACGCCGTGTGCAGCGCGAGGGCGAGCGTCAGGGCGCATCCGGTCGCGTTGTCTGTCGCCCCGTAGTGTTTCGCGTCGAGGTGGCTTCCGGCGAGAAGAAACCGGGGATCATCCTCTGTGGAGGGGATGGTCGCCTCTATCTGCTCGATTTCGCGGACGCCGCGCTCCGCTTCGACGGAGAACCGGAGGCGGACGTCGCCGGTCCGCATCCTGGACTCCAGTTCGATCCCGTCGGCCCTGTTGATCGCGATCACGGGGATGCCGGTCAGGAGGGGCATTTCCTCCGGAAGCGGAATCCCCCACGGCAGACATATGCCGCTTTCGTGGATCTGCCTCTCGTCGCCATACGGCCATCGGATGACGAATGCGACCGCTCCCCGTGCCTGCGCTTCGAGAACCGCGAGGGGAGACGATGACTCCGTGACGACGACCGTCCCGTCGAGATCCCGCTCTCTCGGGAGCGACCGTTCCGCCATAAAGACGAGCGGATTCGCTCCGAAGCCGTTCTCCGGAACCCACGCCGCCCGTCCCTCCCGGATCGCGCCGTCCGTGGACGGAGAGAACCCCCACACGCGGCACGGGATCTCCGCTCCGTCCGCATAGTGCAGCGTCCCGCGTCCCGGGAGGCCGAGCAGAACCTTGTGACGGAGCCGCCGGACATTCACGCCGGCATTTCCGAGAACGTCGGCGATATACGCCCGTGCGGCCGCCTCTCCCTCGCCGCACGTCCGCCGGTGATGCGACGCGATGACGGCGAGGTGCCGCTCGACCTCATCGAACGGGAAACGCATGTCAGCGCCCGACGTCCAGTTTGAGGAATTCGCGGATGAAGGCTTCGATGTACTCCGTCACCGCGTCGAACATCCGGTCCCCCCATTCCGGGGTCGCCGCGGAGGATTCGTCCGGACCTCCGAATCCTCCGGTCGGAACGGAGTCGCGCACGTCGCGGATCATCCGGACAAACCCACCGCCGAACGAGATCTGGTGCAGGTGCGTATTCCGGAGAGCATCGCTGAAATGGTTCACTTCCGCGTCGCAGAGATCCGAACGGTCCACCCATTCCGGGCGCAACGCCATCATCATAGCCGCCTCCTGCCCGGCGCCGTGGCCGCCGATCCACTCCCGGTTCAGCTGTCCCGCGAGGATCCACCAGTCGATGGTGGCCGCCTGTCCTCCCGCCCGGTAGATTTCGAGAGCGACCCTGTCGAGGGCGACGTTGTTTCCGCCGTGACCGTTCAGAAAGAGAAATTTCCGTACCCCTGAACGCAGCATCCCCGTCGCGATCCCATTCAGGACGGCCGTCAGCGTCTCGATCCCGATATCGATCGTCCCCGGAAACGAGGTCAGTGTGGGCGCGTAGCCATACGGCATCGCCGGGAGAACCACGACGTCGTTCGGGAAGGAGGCCTCGATCCTTCGCGCGAACTCCTCGGGGATCAGGTAGTCGGTCCCCAGAGGGCCGATCGGTCCGTGCTCCTCGACGCTTCCCAGAGGCATTACGGCGATCGTCCCGTCGGACAGCAGCCGCTCCGCCTTCTTCCAGCTCAGCCCCGCAAGATACATGGATCTCCACGCTCCTTGCCGTTTCGGGATAGGTGAATCACGTGCCGCCATTATTGGATCCAATTATAAATCCATTTTACAATCCCCTACCCTTTCCTGTCAAGGAACCGCGCCCCTTTGCGCACGATCGCTTCGAGGCACCGGACGCCCGTCACGAGCGTCGCCTCGTCGACGTCGAAATGATCGTTGTGATGCCCGACGCCCGTGTGCGACCCAAGGCGCATATAGGTCGCGACGCCGCCGCGGTCCTGAACCGCCCGCATCATCCACGTCGCGTCGTCGCTGCCGAGCGCGTCTCCGTCCATCTGCAGGTTCGTGATTCCGGGAATCCCCTGGAGCGCGTCCCGGATGATCTCCCGCAGGACGAAGTTGCTGTCCGCCGAGATGGCGGCTCCGGTCCTGACGACCTCGCAGCGGACGCCGTAGACCTCGGCGCTGCCCTTCACGACGGCCATCGCGCGGTCGTAGACGTACGCGGCGACATCGTCGTTGTCCCCCCGGGTCTCTGCCTTCATGTAGGCGAAGCCCGGGATGACGTTCCGGCCCGTTCCCGCGGTCAGGACGCCGACGTTGATGCGCGTGCGCCCGTCGCTGTGCGGCGCGATGGCGTGAAGATTCAGCGCCGCCGTGGCCGCCGCGAGCAGCGCGTTGCGCCCCTCCTGCGGGGAGCCGGCGGCGTGCGTCGAGACGCCCGTATAGGTCACGTCGAACTTCGTCGTGCACAGGAAGCCGTGACAGCCGGTCGTGACCGTTCCGGACGGAATCCCGCCGCCGATGTGGATCGCGACGAGCGCGTCGACGTCCAGCAGAATCCCGCGGTCCACCATTGCAGGCGCGCCGCGGACACCCTCCTCGGCCGGCTGGAAGATGATCAGGACCTTTCCGCAGAGTTCGTCCTTCTCCTCCATCAGCACGCGCGCGAGCATCAGCCCCATGGCCGTGTGCGCGTCGTGCCCGCAGGCGTGCATCCACCCCGGATTCACGGACGCGAACCCCTCTTTTCGGGGCCGATGGTCCGGATCCTGCGTCTCCGCGACATCCACGCAGTCGATGTCGAACCGGAAGGCCACGGTCGGCCCCGGTCGCCCCGTGTCCAGAATCCCGAGCGCGCCTGTGTAGCCGTCCATGCGTTCGATCCATTTCGGATCCGCCCCCTGCTCCACCGCCCGGGCGATGTTGCGTTCGATCACATCCTGCGGAGCGCGCCCCATTACGGATTTCGGCTCGATCACCTCGAGCCCCGTACGGACCTCGTATCCCAGGCTCTCCAGCATCGACGCCGCGACGGATGTCGTGCGAAACTCCAGCCATCCGCTTTCCGGGTACGTGTGAAGGTCCCGCCGGATGCGAATCGCTTCCTTCTCGATAGCTTCCCAGTCGATCATGTTCTGAACCGCCCCTTTCCGAAAGGAAATACCCGGCCCGGAAGAATGCGTCCCCCTTCGCCGTCATCGCCGCTGCTTTCCATACGAAGCATCATAGCGTCAGAACGGGATCCGGGCAACGTGGAGATGCGCCGCTTCAAAGCGCCGGCGCCGTACTATAATCATCCGGACGGAACCGTTTGACGCGCGCCGCACCGTGCGCGTTCCGCGATAGTGACGCGGCGACCCCCGTCGCGCCGCGTCGAAAATTCGGAAAGGAGTTGTTGTGATGTCCCCCGCCCGTTACGACCCCATCCGGGAGGACCCGGCAAAGGACCCCCTCTTCCCGGCGAACATGCAGGCGTGCGATTTCCGCGTCACGTACGCGCCCGAAACCGGAGAACAGCACCTCTACGGCATCGCCTACCTCCCGTCCGGCGAAGGGCCGCACCCGTGCGTCCTGCTCCTTCACGGCTTCCCCGGCAACGAGAAGAACCTGGATCTCGCCCAGACGCTCCGGCGCGCGGGCTGCGCCGTCGTGCAGTTCCACTACCGCGGATGCTGGGCGAGCGACGGAGACTACGCCTTCGAACACGTTCTCGAAGACGTCCGCTCGGTCGTCGGCCTGCTCCGGACGCCAGAATGGCGGGCCCGACTCCGCATCGATCCGGAGCGTTTGGTCCTCATGGGGCACAGCCTCGGCGGTTTCGCCTCCCTGATGACGGCCGCCGGAGATCCGGCGATCCGCTGCGCCTGCTCCATCGCCGGCTACAACCTCGGAGCGGTCGCCGCGCTCCTGAAGAAAGGCGCGGGCGATCCGTACGGCATCCGGGAGATGTTCCGGGGCTGCGTCGTTCCGCTCAAGGGGACGAGCGACGACATCCTGCTGCGGGAGGTCGAACGCCGCGGCGCGTCGTGGGACGTCTGCGAGCACGCGCCCGCCCTCGCGGGAAAGGACGTCCTGCTCGTCTGCGCGCTCCGCGACAGCGCGTCCATCCCGGAATACCATCACCGGCCGCTCCATGCGGCGCTCGCGTCGCATGGAGCGCGCGTCTCGGAAGAGCTTTTCGACGAGGAACACGGGTTCGATTCGGGGCGCATCGCGCTCGCGGAAGCCGTGCTCCGGTGGATGCGACATATCGGAGTCATCGGGATGTAGGAAGGAAGCGCACAACGGGGCCGCGTCGCATTCGGACAACGCCCCGTTTCCTCCGGAAGCGACGGAGGAATGCGTCGCACGTTCCGGACTCGGGGAGTCGCCGATCCGCCTCCCGAAAGGTCCCCGGAGGCTTTCCGCGTTTTCCCTATCCCGGGACGGAAGGGGCGTTTCGAGCCGCGGACGCCGCGCTCGCGGAGGACACGCTCGCGGGCGCGGCGTTCCCGCATGGCGATATTCGCTCCCGGCCCCACCGGACGACCTCCATCGATCCGTCGAAATGCTCGACGAGCGCCGAACAGTTCTCGATCCAGTCGCCGCAGTTCGCGTAGACGAGTCCGCGCAGGTTTCGGATCACCGGGTTGTGGATGTGGCCGCAGACGACGCCGTCGACCCCGCGCCGCAGCGCCGACCGGACGAGGACATCCTCGAAATGCCCCGCGCACATCACCGCGTCCTTGACCTTCTGCTTGAGGAACTTCGACAGGGACCAGTAACCGAAGCCAAGCGAGGAACGAAAGACATTGAGCAGCGCGCTCATCCACTGCGCCGCGCGGTAGGCCCGGTCGCCGAGCCATGCGAGCCGCTTCCGGCAGCGTACGACGGCGTCGAACTCGTCCCCGTGGACGACGAGAAAACTCCGGCCGTCCGCGTTCTCGTGGACCGCTTCCTTCCGGACGCTTATGCGCCCGAAGCGTTTCCCGTCGAACGCGTCCATGAACGTATCGTGGTTTCCCGGAATGTAGACGATCTCCATCCGCTGCGACATCTTCAGCAATCCGCGAATGACCTCGTTGTGCGCGCGCAGCCATCCGGGGCGCCTTCCGAGCTTCCAGCCGTCGATGATATCGCCCACGAGGTAGAGCCGTTCGCACCGGATCGCCGAAAGAAACGCGCACAGCTCCTTCGCCCGGCACCAGCGCGTTCCGAGGTGGATGTCCGAAAGAAAGACCGTTCGGTATGAGGTGATTCCCGTTCCGTTCATAAAGACAGCATACCACAGAGAAGAAACGGGAGTCCTGCGCCGGCGCGACGGATACGTAAAGGGATCCGTTCGCTTGCGGCGTCCCCGGGACGTGATACCATGTCCGTGTGCGGTCCGCACCGAAATTCCGAAAGGGAGGCTTCTCATGAACAAACTGATCCTCGCCGCGGCGGTTCTGCTCGCGCTCCTGTCAGGCCCGTCCGGAACGGACGCCTTCGAGGCGCCTTCGGACGAACGGCTGTCGGAACTCCTCGTCGAATTCGAGGGATACGCGGTCCGGGCCATGAAGGACTGGGAGATTCCCGGAATGGCGATCTCCATCGTGCGCGGCGACAGGGTGCTTCTCGCCAAAGGCTTCGGCGTCCGAAAGCTGGGCTCGACGCAGCCGACGGACGAACACACGCTCTTTCAGATCGGCTCCGTTTCCAAGTCCTTCACGGCGACGCTCGTCGCCATGCTCGCCGACAGAAAGAAGATCGCGTGGACCGACCCGGTGACGGAGCATTTGCCGGATTTCTCGATGTTCGATCCGTGGGTGACGCGGGAGTTCCGCGTCTTCGACCTCATGGCGCAACGGAGCGGAATGTCCCCCTACGCCGCGGACTTCCTCTCCCTGCTGGGATTCGACCGCGCGCACATTCTCCGGTCGCTGCGCTTCATCCGGCCCGTATCGAGTTTCCGGTCGGAATTCGCCTATGTGAACAATCTGTTCGTCGTCGCGGGGCTTCTCGTGGAAAAGTATTCCGACAGAAGCTGGGAGGACACGCTGCAGGCGCGGATTCTCGACCCGCTCGGCATGAAGGAGAGCAGCGCAGCGCAAAAGGCGTTCACGGGCGCGTCGAACGTCGCCTGGCTGCACCGCAGGGAGAACGCGGGCATCCGGGCGCTTCCGATGGACTGGCCGTTCATGCGATGGGTGTACTCCTACGGCCCGGCCGGCGGCATCGCGTCCACGGCTTCGGACATGACGAAGTGGATGCGGTTCCAGCTCGCGGGCGGAATCTTCGAGGGCAAACGCCTGGTCTCGGAGAAGAACCTGGACTACACGCACGCCCCGCGGACCCCGATCGCCGCGTCCGGCTCCTACTGCATGGGATGGGTCCGGAGCGAGTACCGTCCGTACTCGCTCCTCTGGCACAACGGAGCGACGAGCGGAATTTCCTCGGTCGTCATGCTCGTACCC
>CALMZW010000280.1 GCA_937870605.1 uncultured Synergistaceae bacterium | reverse complement strand
AGAGGGAAAGCGCAACGTCGAGCCGGTCGGAGAAGAGCGCCCGGTTGGGCAGGTCGGTCAGCGGATCGTGGCGGGCCATGTGCTCGATGCGCTCCGCGGCGCGCTTGCGCTCGGAGATGTCGCGCGTCACGCCGTAGAAGCCGAGGAGTTTTCCGTTCCTGTCGCGGTGCGGAACGACGTTGACCTCGGTCCAGAGGAGCCCTCCGTCCTTTCGTTTCTGTTCGAGCTCGAACCTGACGGTTCCGACGGGAATTCCGTTGCGTTCGGCGGTGCGAAGTTCCGAGATCGCGCGCCGGACCTCTTCCGCCCCGTCCGGCGTGAGCACGCTCCATACGGTGGTTCCGACGACCTCGTCCTGCCGGAAGCCGCGCATCCGTTCATCGGCGGGGCTGATGTAGGTGAACCGGAGGGTCGTGTCCGTCCTCCAGATCGCGTCGCTCGAGTTTTCGGCCAGGTTGCGGAACTTCTCCTCGCTCTCGCGGAGCGCGTCCTCGATCCGGCGGCGTTCCGTGACGTCGGTGATGCTCGACAGGATGCACTTCTCGCCGCCGATCGTGATGATGTCGGCGGAGATCAGGCCGATGATGATCGCGCCCGATCGCATCCTGAAGCGGAATTCCAGCTCGCGGACGCTCCCCGTCTTTCTGAGGGCGTCGACGAAGAAACGGCGGTCCGCTTCGTCCGCCCAGATCCCGAGTTCCGGAAAGGTCCGCCCGACCGCTTCGGCATAGGCATACCCCGTCTTGGCCTCGAATCCGTCGTTGACCTCGTAGATCAGTCCGTCTGAGACTCGCGTGAGCGTGAGGACATACGGCGCGGACCGGAACGCGTGCGAGAACTTTTCCTCCTGCGCGCGCACGTCGAGGAGCAGCCTCCGGGTGACCATGAGCGTGAGGCTGTAGGTCAGCAGGATCGAAAGGAGCTGGTACGAGAAGACGATGATCGTCTCGAAGCCGTTCGCCTGGAAGAAATCGACCCACGACGCATCCCCGCCCGAAAGGATCCGCAGCAACCGGAGGAGGTTGATCAGCGCGAACGCGCAATAGACCGTTCCGGTCAGGAAGGTCCAGCGGCGGACGTCGGGCCCCGCGGAGCCGAGCTGGCTCCAGGAGCTCTGTGAGCAGTAGACGACCATCATGATCGAGATGAGCGCGGTCCTCGGCTGCAGGTTGTCCTGGATGAGGGAATACCGGGCGAACAGCGCGGTGAAGACGCCGAGAAGGATGTAGCTGTGGACGTGTCCGCCCTTTCGTCCGAGAAAGCGGTCCGTCCCTATGATCGTCATGAGGACGCCGGTCATGATGACGACGTTCGCGAGGAAGACCGAGGCGACGTTCGGGATGACCCCGCGCAGGGCCAGGAGAGAGAGTCCCGAGGCGATCGCGGCGAACCCTCCGGTCCAGATTCCCATCCCGGGGAACCGTCCGCGGTTCTGCCTCCAGAGCATCAGGAGCAGGAGCGAACAGACGAAGATGATCGCGGCGCTGGTGATGACGACGGTCCGCATGTCGAACAAGTTCATGAAATGCAGGCTCTCCCTTCGGACATGCGGGACAGGGTGCATGCCGGCTGAAATATGCGAACGACCGGGCCGCCCGATGCGGGGGGACGGCCCGGTCGACGGTTGATTATTGTTTCCTGCTGTTCCGGTCGCACATGACGACGAGAAGCGGAACGAGAAGCACGACAGCGAGCGGCGCGAAGCCGACCGCGCAGCCGCCGCCTCCGCCGCTTCCGCGGTTCGTCTGGTTCAGGCGCAGGACGAACGTCTCGCTCGTTCCGTCCACGGCGTCCCCGTGGCTGTCGAACGCCGAGAGCTGAACGGTCAGCGTGCGGTCGAAGCTCGCGGGAACCGGAATGTCGTGCCGGAATTCGTAGATGGACGCCCGGTTGCTGTTGACGCCGAAGCGCGTCAGCTCCACGCGCTTCGCGTCGAAGGAGAGAACTTCCGTCGTCCCGTCGAGCACGGAGTAATGCACCGTCGCGATGCGGTTGTTCACGCTGTAGGTCCCGTCCGCGGACGCGACGACGTCCTCGGGGTCGGGCTGGATCGGCGTGACCGCGCCGAAGAGGCTCAGAAGCTGCTTCGGCTTGACGGCGACGCCGTCCGCGACGTTCCAGTCGACCTCTTTGTCCGCGAGGTCGGGCGAGCAGACATAGTCGGCGGCCGGAACTTCGGTCACGCCGTCGCCCCGGATTTCCGCGCGCGTGAGGACGAGCCTGTCGTCCGCCCCGAACGCGACGATGCCGCCCTGTTTCGTTGCGACGCTTCCGTTGCCGGGGTTGTATTTCACGGTCGGGTCGCCGATGTCGTAATGATACCAGAGCATCGAGTCGCTCCCGAGCCGCAGCGCGTTGGCGAGTCCGCCGATCTCGACATTTTGCGTCGTGCTCGTCGCGTTGATGTTGTAGACGACGCCGCGCACCGTGCCGTTCATGTATTCCAGCGTGTCGTTGGGCCGCCAGCGACGCACGATCTCGTAGAAGAGCGTCGAGGGGGCCGTCCCGTAGGGGAGCGTCCCGGCGTCCCAGTAGCCCGGGAAGAGGTCCGTGTAGATGTGCGTGTCGTTCGCCGCGGCGAAGGCCGTGACGTTGGCCATGTGATCCGCGGGGCTGAAGCGCGAGAGGATCTTGTCCGGCACGGAGCCGAACGTGAGCGGGACGCTTTCCGTGTCGAGAACCAGGCCCCCTTCGCCGACGGCGGTGACGGTGAGCGTGTAGTTGCCTTCCTCGATATCCTGGGTGTAGGCATTGCTGTAGGCGGTGTCGAAGTCCTTCGTGCAGCCGCCCTGGATCAGCGCGGCCGCGTAGTGCGCCGTGACGACGGCCTTCTGCTCGGGGTCGAATTTCGTAACGGGCTGCGCCGGGTCGAATACGAGGTCCGGCAGCGGCGCGGCGAGGATGTCCGCCGAGGTTCCGGGCGTCCAGCCGTTCGCGTAGTCCGTCTCGATCGCGCCGGCGGGCGTCAGTCCGTTGCCGTCCACGGCGCTCGCGATGGTCCTGAGGGCGGTCGGATTGCCGTTGCGGTAGAGTTCGAAGCGCACGTTGAAGGGCTCTTCTTCCGGGTTCAGTCCTTCGCGGTCGAGCGAGACGATCACGTAGAAGTCGCGCGTCGGGGCGAGGATGCGGCTTCCATCCGACGGAGCGGTTATCGCGATGCTGACGGCCTCCGCGCCCGTGATTCCCGCGCAGAGGCACAGGCTCAGGAGTAATAACGCCGCAAATTTCTTCATGACAACACGTCCTTTCCCGGTATTGTGATGTGACCTGACTTTTCAACAGAGAGATATCGTATCACGATTCCGAACGGAAACCATTCTCCCCGTGTCCGGAAACCCGGGCCGCATTGTTCTTTCCGCCGCCGGCGCGTTCCCCGGATTCTCGCAGGCGACAGCGCTTTCGGCCTTTAGCGGAACCAGTCCTTCATTTTCGCGCGTGCGCGGTCCCTGTGGTCGTCCCGGACATACGCGGCGACGATGAGCATCGCGGCGCCGATCGCGCCGAGGTCGTCCGTGAAGCCCGCGACGGGGATGAAGTCCGGGATCAGGTCGATGGGCAGGATGAAATAGCCGAGGACGCCCGTGATCGCGGCCTTCGCCCAGAGCGGCGTCGCCCCGTCGCGCATGACGTAGTAGAGGACCAGCGCCTTTTCGACGAGCCCCGCTCCCGCCCGGAGCGCGACTTTCGCCGTTTTCGCCCAGAAGCCGCCCTCGCTGAAATGGCGGCCGTATTTTTCGTACCCGCTTCGGGGTCCGTCGCCGTCGTCGACGACTTCGGGATCGAGCACTTCGCGTTCTTCGTCCACGTTCCGAACTCCTTTCGACAATTTCGATTCTCGCATCTATTTCCTGACAGTATAGTCCGAAAACGCCGGGCGCACAAAGAAAAAGACGCCTCCGGGCTGCGGTCCGGGGCGTCTTTTTCGTGTGCTTTCCGTCTCTATCCGGCCGAGACGCGAAGCCGCGCGATCCCGTCAGGATCCGCGCCCGATAGTTCGATCGAGACGCGATCCCCGTCGCGCAGACGAATGTTGAGCGGCCGCCGCCCGCCGAGGCGCAAAAGGTCGGCAAGGCGGACCTTCGCCGCGGCGACGCCGTTCATGAGGATCCGGAGTTCCGCCTCTCCAGCGTCGGCCCCGTCTGCGAACGTCGCCTCGACGACGAGCGCGCGCAGAAACCCGAGTCCTGAGAGGAGCCCCTCGCCCGCGACGCCGTCGAACAGCGCTGCGCCCGCTCCTCCGGGCGCGACGGGGCCGTCGTACAGCAGGCGCTCCGCGGACTCCGCGGGCGCCGCGGACTGCACCGCCGCGAAACCGCTTCCGGCGGACATCGCCTGCGGCTTTTTCCCGCGAAGAAGCCCCATGTTCTTGAGAATCCCCGAAACGCTCCGGCTCCCGCCCGGCGCGGAAACCGACATCATCCGCATAACCGGAGCTTGGGCCTGCGGCTCGGGCGCCGCACCGGCGAAGCCGTCCGGCATCATGCTTTCTTCGCACTCACAGACCGGCGCCATCGCGCACGGCATGGGGGCCGCGAAGCCCGCGTCCCAGCCGCGCGGCAATGCGTTCGGAACGACGAGGCGCTCCGAGACCTTCACCCCGGCCTCCTCGCGCACGGCGACGAAAGCCGTCTTCGAGCACGGGATTCCGGCCGCGAGCGATTCGCGGACCAGAAGCTCCGCGATGTCGGCCGTCGCGAGCCGTTCGTTCTCCGGATAGAGCGTTTCGCGGACCTTCGACGCGAGTCCCATGCGCCCGAGGATCTCCGGGATGTTGCGGAGTCGCGGGGCGGCGACGAGCGATTCGAGCCGCCGAACGCGCAGCGCGCCGTACAGCCCCCGGACCGCGCCGGCCCACGCTCCGCCGGACGTTTCCGGATCGACCGACGCCGAGGCGGATGTTTCCGGATCGACGGACGCCGAGGCGAGCGTCGCGCCCGCGTCGTCCTTCAGACGGAACGCGACGGGGCCGACGGCGCCGTTGCGCCGGAAACTGCCGCAGATCCACCGGGGACGTCCGGCCGCGAGGTCGCCGAGGTCGAGCGCGCCGCCTGAGCCTGCGTATTTTCCTGTCGCCTCCGCAAGAGGCGTGTCCGATTCGAGCCGGAGCCCGAGCGCGAGCGGCCGCGAAAACTCGAGGAAGAGGTCGTCGAGCGCCGTCGCGATGTCGATTTCGTCGGGGTTCGACGTCAGGAAGCACGCGATGCCGCGCCCGGTTTCCGCCATCGCCGACGCGAGCGGTTCGTTGGGCGCGGCGTCGATGCAGACGACGCTGACGCGCCGGAAATCTCCGCGCGCGGATTCCCGTTCGAGCAGCGCGGCGATCCGGTCGTGGTCGCTGACCTGCGCGTCCGTGAGGACGACGACGTGCCGCGCGACGCGCCCCTCGCCGCGAGTCTGCGCGAGGGCCTGTTCGAGCGCGATTCCGAGTTCCGTGCCGCCGGAGTCCGTGCTTTCGGCGATGAACCGTTCGCCCCGCTGCCGGTTCTTCTCCGTCGCCTTCACGGGCGTGCGCGCCATCCACCGGCACGTGTCGTGGAAGAAGCCCAGGTTGAACGCATCGTCGTCGCCGAGACGCGAGAGCAGGATCTTCACGGCCCAGTCCGCCGCCTCCCACTTGGGGCCCTCCATCGAACCCGAGTGATCCACGAGAAGCAGCAGCTCCCGCGGCGCGCCCGCCGCTTCCGGTGCGTCCGGCGCGCCCGCGAGCGCGAGGAATGTCCCACCGTCGCAGGCGGCGTCTTCGGCCGCGAAGACGTCGAGCCGTACGGGCCCGTCCGCATCGCGCGGCGCCGAACGAAGCTCCAGGACGAGGTCCTGGTCCGGCCAGACCGCATCCTCCGCGAAGGTCACGCGGAGCGCCCCGGCTTCGTCGGCCGTTCGGATCGCGTTCGTCGGGCACTCCGCGCCCACGACGCCCCGGCAGAGCAACGACAGGCGCACGCGATGCCGGGGGTCCCACCGGGACTCGAGCGGTTGCGCGTGCGAACGCGGCGTTGTCGCTTCGTCGTCGCGCACGTAGCGGGGCGCGAGCGTCAGCGGCAGCCGCAGCGCAAACCCGGCGGCCGTGGGCCTGAGCCACAGAAGGAAGGCCGTTTCGACGCGGACGGGCTCGTCTTTCGTGAGGCCCGCGATCCGGAGCGTGAAGGCGTCGTCGCTCTCGCGCGTGACAAGCGCGGCCTGATGTCCCCTTTCGACCGCTTCGTCGTATTCCGCCTGCGCCTCCTCCCGTTCGGTCAGGCGCGTCGCGATCCGGACGATTCCGAAGCTCACGGTCACGCCGCGAAGAATCGCGTCGCCGGGCAGCGGGAAGCGGTAGACCGCCTCGGCGGCCGTCCCCTCTTTCAGAAAAGAGCAGTCGAAGAGCTGGTTCAGGACGAGCGACGCAAGCGGTCCCTGGACGCTCCCCGTCACGGACGTTTCCTTCAGCGGAACCGGACGGGCTTC
Source organism: uncultured Synergistaceae bacterium (assembly GCA_937870605.1). Taxonomy (GTDB): domain Bacteria; phylum Synergistota; class Synergistia; order Synergistales; family Aminobacteriaceae; genus CALFXN01. The sequence continues at coordinate 12,308 of CALMZW010000280.1, read as the reverse complement.
GGGCGTCTTCCGCCCCTTTCGCGACGTTTCCCGGACTTCCAGCGTGGAACATCCGCCGTCCCTTGAATTGTCAAAACGCTGCGCCGACAATACCGTCATCGTTTCGTCCCCTCTTTCGCGAACAGATTCGTGAGTTCCCGCATCAGATCCTCTTCCGTCAGCCGCCCCGTCATCATCAGGACGACGGGCGGATCGCCGCCGGTCGCGAGCGCCCCTCCGATGAGCAGCAGGCGCTTCAATGTCTCCGGCTCCGCGCCCGCGTCCATCCGGTCCCGCAGAAAGGCGAACAGCGCGCCGTTGCGTCCGCGAGGCGCGGCCCGCCCCGTCTCCCAGCGGCTCAGCGCCGCGACGGTCACGCCGACGATCTTCGCGAACTCCTCCTGCGTGCAGCCGAGGCGCAGGCGCAACGCCTTCACGTCCTCCGCGCCGAAAAGCTCCTGAACCCGGTCCGTCACGATCCTCCCCCCTTTCGTCACGGCATCATTCAAAACTACCAGTAGTTATACTACTGGTAGTTTCAAAACGCAAGGGGCCGAAAGCGGCGACGTTTCTTGACAGAGAGAGCCGAAATCGGTAATAATTTTTACCGATTACAGGCAAAACTGGTAAAAATTTTTACCGATTTGGAGGATTTCGATGCTCGACACGATCCGAACCATCATTCTGGACTTTCAGGAAAGCCGGCCCGAGACGGGCGTTCCACGGCGCGTCCGGATCGAGACGCTCCGCGGCAAGGCTGCCGTCTGCATCGGCGTTCGGCGGAGCGGGAAATCGACCTTCATGTTCCAGATCATGCGACGGTTGACCGACTCCGGCGTGTCACGTCAGAACATCCTGCATATCAACTTTTTCGACGACCGTCTCCGGGATCTTCGTTCCGGAGGTCTCGGCAGAATAATGGACGCCTATTACTCGATCTATCCGGAGAAGAAGAACTCGGAGACAGTGTATTGTTTCTTCGACGAGATCCAGATGGCGTCGGAATGGGAAGCCTTCGTCGACCGCCTGATGCGAACGGAAAACTGCGACGTCTACCTGACGGGTTCGTCATCGCGGATGCTCTCGCGGGAGATCGCGACCCAGATGCGGGGACGGGCGCTTTCGTGGGAGATGTTCCCGTTTTCCTTCCGTGAGTTTCTGGATTTCAAGGGCGTCGAGTGGAACGGCCCCCTCACGTCGCAGCGACGATTGCTTGTGGAAAAGACGTTCAACGACTTCAGGGACGCCGGAGGGTTCCCCGAAGTCGCGGGAGCGGACAGAACGATGCGCGTCAAAATCCACCAGGAATACTTCAACACGGTCCTGTTCCGGGATCTTATCGAACGCTACGATGCGCCCCACCCCAGAGCCATATCGGATCTGGCGCACCGGCTTATGGAAAGCATCGGCTCTCCGTACTCAATCAACAGTCTGCACGGATACCTCCAGTCGCTCGCGCACAAGGCGAGCAAGACATCGGTTGCGGAGTACCTCGAGTGGTTCGAGGACGCGTATTTCCTGTTCACGGTGAAAATTTTCGATGCTTCGCTCGCACGGGCGAACGCAAACCCGAAGAAGGCGTATTGCGTCGACCACGCGATGATCCGCTCCGTCACCTCGGGAATCCTCATCAACGACGGACATATTCTGGAGAACATGATCTTCACGGCGCTCAGGCGCCTTCATCCGGACGTGCGCTACTACAGGACGAATTCCGGACGCGAAGTGGATTTCATCGTTCCCTCCATCTCTCCGGAAACGGGCGATCGGACGGGGTGGCGACTCGTCCAGGTCTGCGAGTCCCTGGCGGACCCCAGAACCCGGAAACGCGAAGTATCGGCGCTCCTCGAAGCGATGGACGAGATGAAGGAGGCCGCCGGAACCATCGTGACGCGAGACGAGGAGGACCGTATCGACGCCGATGGGAAACGGATCGAGGTCCTCCCCGCCTGGCGCTTCCTTCTCACGTCGCCGGATTGACCGGAGAGTCGCTCACTCGTTTTCCGCCGTCGCGAGCGTCACCGTAAAGCGCGCCCCCGCGTCGCCCATCAGGCAGAGGTATCCCCCCTGCGGCGCGCCGGGCAGCGGAGCTTTTCCCCGCGCCAGGCTGTCCGCGACGCAGACGAACGAGGCGTCGAAGAGCATCCAGCGGAACGAATCCCCGTCAGGCGCGACCGTCAGCGTCGCGCCTGAAACGTCCGGGTCGAGCCGGAGCCATTCGCCGTCGCCCTCGGCCCCGATTCCGATGTCGCGCGCGACGTCGGCCGAGAGAACCGGGACGGTTTCGAGCGGCCGGAAGCGGTAGCTCCCGAAGCGCATCCACTCCTCGCCGCCGACGTCCAGGACGACGAGTTCGTTCTGGTCGCGCCCGCCCCCCGCCGGGATCGTGATTCCCATCGCGGCGAACGTGTCGCTCTCCGGCCGGACGAGGTAGTACGTTTCCTTCGATTGCGGTTTCGCGAAGATCAGCCCCGGAAGCTCCGGAAGCGCCTCGAGCGCGAGGCAGGGGTACCAGGTCGCGTCCAGCGTGTAGAAGGTGCGGGGCATGTTGACGAGGAGCCAGGTCCGCGACAGGCGATTCGTCCACGCCGCGCTCAGGGACGTCCCGGGCCCGATTTTCTGGACCATCGGCGTTTCGTCCTGGTAGAGGCGCGAGACGCTCGCGCCCCGGTTCATCGCGTACTGCATTCCGCGCCCTTCGGCGAACGAGAACTCCGTGTTCGGATCGTCGTCGGACGAGAAATACCCGTTCGCCCGGTGCGGAAGCCCTTCGAGGTAGGGCGTCCAGTCCCCTCCGGACCGCTGGAAGATCGAGAGATTCCCCCGGGCGTCCTGCTCCATGCGCAGGAGCCCTCCGGTCGAGGCGTAGAAGCCCGGGAGGTATTCCGAAAGGTCCGGGGCCTGCGCCCGCTCCTTCGGCGTCTCCGGCAACACGTCGGGCATCGACGCGAGAAGGCCGCGTTCGACGAGCGCCGCGAGAATCACTCGCTCCGCGAGCGCCGTCGCCTGGTTGGACTTGATCCCCGAGACGCCCATGACGGCGACGCCGAGTTTGAGGTCCGGAATCACGATGACGCACGAGCCGTAGACGCCCGTCTCTCCGTTTTTCGACCACGCCGTCCGCCCCGCGAGTTCGACGCCGGGCTGGACGATCGTGTCCCATCCGAGTCCGTACCGGGCGCCCTTCGTGACGCCCATCTTGAATTTACCGATGGTCTGGTCGACGCCCATCGCCCGGACGGACGCTTCCGAAAGGACCCGGACTCCGCCCAGTTCGCCGCCGTTCGCGAACATCGCGAGCAGCCGGCAGAGGTCCGACGGGGTCGAATAGAGCCCGCCGCTCGCGAAGGTGTTGTTGTACTCCTGCGGCATCGGCGACCCGTCGGCGTTGAATTCCGGCGCGTAGCTCCCGTCCGGGAAGGGCCCGGTCGGGTAGCGGCTGTGCGTCATTCCGAGCGGCGCGAAGATCTCGTCGCGGACGAACGTCGCGTAGTCCGTCCCCGTTACGGCGGACACCAGTCTTTCGACGAGCGTGAAGCCGTCGTTGCAATATATGTTCATGTCGCCGGGCGCGTGCTTGAGATGACTCCCCGCGAGCGTCTCGAGGACGCCGTCGACGTATCCGGGATTGCGCGCCGTCAGGACGGAGCCCCGGTATTCGGTTCCGGGGAAGCCCGACGAATGGTTCAGCAACATCCGCACCGTGATGTCCGCGGCCTCGGGCGACTGCATCGAAAAGCCGCTCGCGTAGTTCGCGAAGGGCAGGTCGAGGGAGACGAGCCCGCGGTCGACGAGGATCATCGCGGCTGTCGTCGCGATCACCTTGCTCGTCGATCCGATGCCGAACATCGTCTCGGGCGTCGGAGCCCGTCCCGTCTTTGTGTCGATCGCGCCGAACGCCTGCGCCCACTGCACGACCCCGTTTTCGACGAGCGCGACCGAGACGGACGGCGACGAATACGTTTCGAGCAGCTTCTTCGCATACGACGCGGCCTCCTGCATCGAGAAGGTCGCGTTTCCGCCGAGCCCGCTGCACCCGGCGCCAAGAAAGAAAACGGAAAGGACCAGCATGAAGGCCATTCGTTTCGACAGGTTCCCTTTCAGGTTCATTCGAATCACTCCTCGTCGGGATGAAATCTTCTCCCGCGACTCATGATATTCGGAAAAGTCAGACCCGGCAATACGGGAGATGAACGGCCGAAAAGCGGCTGTATGGGATCGGCCTTCGCAGTGCGAAGGGGAAAAAAGAAAGGGACCGGGCGAACGCCCCGGTCCCTTCCCCTGTTTCATGCTCACGCCCGGCGCAGGATCATCCCCGGCCGTTCGTCGGTGAGCCGTCCGTCGTCGACGACGACGACGCCGTTGACGACGACATACGGAATCCCTTCGGGGAAGCGGTGGGGGGCGGTGAAGGTCGCCCGGTCGCAGATCCTGTCCGGATCGAACACGGCGATATCGGCCCGGAAGCCCTCGCGCAGCAATCCGCGGTCGGGGAGGCCCAGCCGCGACGCGGGCATCGACGTGATCTTCCGGATGCCCTCCTGCAACGTCATGAGCCCGCCGTCGAGGACGTACCGGCGCAGAAAGCGCGGAAAGGATCCGTATCCCCTGGGGTGCGGCTTGCCTCCGGCCGACGGCGTCGACGCCCAGGAATCGGACGCGACGCACGAGAGCGGGTGCGCGAGCACCGTCTTCACGTCTTCTTCGTCGATGGCGAACACGATCATCGTCGCGAGGCACTCGATGTCCGCAAGGAAGTCGAACAGCCCGTCGAGCCCCTCCTGCCCTTCATAGTACGTGTCGATGATCTCCCGCAGGTGCTTTCCCTCGACATCCGGACGCACGGAGCAGCCGCTCACGAAGATGTTTTCGAGCCCGGCGCCGGCGATCCAGTTCTCCCACTGGGAGCCCTTTCGGCGAATCTCGTCGGCCATCCGGAGACGATCCTCCGCGTTCCGAAGCCGCCGCACCGTTTCCGCCACGCCGCCTTCGTGCGCGAACGGCGGCAGCAGCGACGTCACGGTCGTCGACGCGGCCGTGTAGGGGTACGCGTCGCAACAGACGTCGACGCCCTGGGCGCGCGCCTCTTCCATCATCCGGAGCGTGTGATGGACCTTGCCCCAGTTCGGACGCCCGACGGCCTTGTGGTGGGAGAGCTGCACCGGGACGTTCCATCGACGGCCGATTTCGATGGCCTCGGCGACGGATTCCGCGAGGACGTTCCCCTCGTTGCGAAGGTGCGTCGAATAGATCGCGCCCCGCGGCGCAAGCTCCCCGGCGAGGTCGAGCAGCTCGCTCTCGCTCGTGAAGCTTCCGGGAGGGTAGATCAGGCCGGTCGACAGCCCGAAACAGCCGTCGCCGAGCGCGTTCCGGAGCAGCTCGCGCATCCGGGCCAGTTCTGCGGCCGTCGCTTCCGACGGAGAGAATCCCTTCACCGCGATCCGGATCGTCCCCTGGCCGACGAAGAAGGCGAGGTTCTGCGCCGTTCCGTTATCCGCGATCGCTTCCATGTACTCCGCAGTCGTCCGCCAGCGCCAGTCGATCCTGTCCGAAGGGGGCACGAACGGGGCGAGATACCGGCGGGACAGGTCGATCGTCGCGTCGTCGAGCGGGGCCATGGACGCGCCGCAGTTGCCCGTCACCGATGTCGTGACGCCCTGCATGATGTAGCTGTCAACGGACGGATACGCCAGAACGCCGTTATCCACGTGGTTGTGCATGTCGATGAAGCCGGGGCAGACCGCGAGCCCCGCCGCGTCGACGGTCCGTTCCGCCTCCGTTTCGGCGATCCGGCCGATCCGGGCGATGCGCCCGTCGTGAATGCCGATGTCCGTCTTTCGCGCGGGGTTTCCGGCTCCGTCGAAAAGGAATCCGTTCCGTATCGCAAGATCCATTTTCATCTGCGCTTTCGCTCTCCTTACCCGCGCTGTGTCACCACGATCCGACGACTTCCGGCCCCAGAACGAGCGTCGGGAGCCAGCAGGATATCGCCGGAACATACGTCGTCAGCAGCAGCACGGGAATGCCGACGAGGAAGAAGAACAGCAGGACGATCTTCGCGAGTTCCATGTAGGTGCATCCCGAAAGGCGCGTCCCCACGAAGAGCGACATCGCGAACGGGGGCGTGATGACGCCGAGCCCGATGTTCAGGATGACGATCGATCCGAGATGGACGAGGTTGACGCCGAGCTGCTGCATGAGCGGCAGGAAGAGCGGAACCGCCAGCACGAGAATCGGCGTTCCGTCGATGAACATTCCGAGAACCAGCAGAACGACGTTCATGGACATGAGGATCATGGCCTTGGTGTGGAACAGGCTCATCGCGTAGTTCGCCACCATCTGCGCGACGCCGATCTTGATCAGGTAGCGCCCGAAGACCGTGCCCGTCGCGATCAGGACGATGACGACGCCGATCGAGAGGATCGAACTGTACAGCGCGCGCCGGGTTCCCTCGATGGTGAGCTCCCTGTAGACGAAGTAGCCGACGATCATGCAGTAGACGGCGGCGATGGCCCCCGCCTCGTTGGGCGTGCAGATTCCGCCGTAGATGCCCACCATGATCAGCGCGGGACACCCGAGCGCCGGCAGCGCGACCCACGTCGCCTTTCCCAGCTCCTTCACGGACTCGCCGAACGTGGCCGGAACGGCGGGCGCTTCAACGATCAGCGCGGGGTTGATGAATCTCGGACAGATGATGTAGTTGAGGATCGCATAGCCTCCGGCGATCAGCAGGCCCGGGATGATCGTCGCAAGGAACATCGCCGATACGGACTGCTGCGCGATGAGGCAGTACAGCAGCGCGGGAACGCTCGGGGGGATCAGGTAGCCGAGGAAACAGGACGAGCACAGGAGCGCGGCCGTGTAACGCTTCTCGTACCCGTATCGTTCGAGCCGCGGCACGAGCAGCGGGATCAGCGCCGAAATGCACGGGATCGACGACCCCGTGAGCGCGCTCAGGAAGAGCGTCGCGACGATTCCGACGGCCTCCATGCCGCCCCGGAGCCGTCCGACGAGCGCGTAGGAGAACCGCACGATCCGGTCGGCGAGCCCCGCCTCGGAGAGCAGGCTCCCCGCGAAGATGAAGAACGCGACGGCCGTCAGGACGTAGTTGTCCACCGCATGGAAGAACGTTCCGGCCAGGAAGGTGACCGGAGATCCGGACGCCAGCAGCCCCGCCACGGAACTCGAGATAAAGAGCCAGCAGAGCGGCATGCCGATCGCCATGCCGACGAACAGCGTGATCAGCGCAATGGAAACGGCGCCCATATCACTCGGCCTCCTTTTCCGCGACGGTCCGCGGCGCGGGAAGCCCGAACTGCTTCACGAGATTGACCGCCGTATGCAGGATGCACAAAAGCAGCATGATGTAGCACGCAACGATCAGCCACGACGTGTTGAACCACGGGACCATCGTTCCGTAGGACGGATGCTTCAACGCCCGCGCCGCGAACTGCAGCATGGGGGCATGAAAGTATCCGAGCGTGATCAGCGTGAGGATATGGATGACGATCTTGTACGCCCGCATCGCCCTGGGCTTTCCCGCCAGGAGCACCTGGCTCAGGATGTCAACGGACGTATGCGCGTCGTCGCGGGTCGTGAAGGCGATCGCGCAGAGCGACATGAAGACGAACAGATACTGCGTGAAGTCCCCGAGCCACATGACCTCGTAATGGATGAAGTAGCGATTGACCACCAGAATGCAGGTCAAATACGTGATTCCCAGCAGACCGACATAGCACAGGGCGTTTTCGATTTTCTCGATTCCCCTGAGGCACATGGAGATAAACGGCACTCGCGTTCCCCCTTCCCCGATGCGCGGCAGGGGGCGGCGGACATCGCCGCGCCCCTGTCGCCCGATAAACCGGTTACTTCTTCGCCCCTTTGGCGAGGACTTCCTTGTGGATCTTCTCAAGCTCCGCGGGAATGACCTTCACCATGTCCTTGCCCGGGTAGCGCTTTTCGAGCCATTTGCCGCACAGTTCCTGCCACATCGGTCCCATGTCCGACGCGGCACGAAGCGCGTCGCGCTCTTCAGGGGTCAGCCGGGTGATCGTGAAATCCTTGCGCTCCTTGAGTTTCTCCACAAACGTCTTTTCGGCCTTCTCCTGGACGGCGAGCAGTTCGGCCTCGGTCTCGAGCGACGCCTTCGTGACGGCCTGCTTGAGATCGTCGGGGAGCTTGTTCCAGAGTTCCTTGTTCATGACGACGTAGGTGCCGTCCCAGATGAAGTTGAGGTCGGAGAAGTGCTTCAGCACTTCGCAATGGCGCTCCTCGACGAGCGAGGCCCACATCGTCCAGCAGCCGTCGACGACGCCGCGGGAGAGCGCGTTGTAGAGTTCGCCCCAGGGAATCGTCTCGAGCGTGAGCCCCTTGCCCTTGCCCATGTTCGCAAGCGTCTTCACGCCGCCGGTGGAGGCGGACACGCGGAGCTTCATGTTGGCGAAGTCATCGGTCGTCCGGATGGGCCGCTTGTTGTTGCCCAGGCCGTAGGCGCCCTGGGAGCAGGCGAAGAGCATGTGCCCCTCGACCTCGTCGAAGGCGTCCTTCATCACGCGGTAGAGTATGCCGTCGGGCTGGCGGTAGGCCAGGCGCATCTCGTCCCAGTTCACGATGATCCAGGTCATGTTCGGGACGCAACCGCCGGGGATCAGCGTCGGATAGGGGGAGAAGACGCCTATTTCGAGGCTTCCCTCCTGCATGGCGTGGAAGTTTTCGTCGTGACTGCCGAGCTGTCCGCTCGGGAAGAACTTGATCTCGATGCGGCCGCCCGAGTATTCCTTGACGCGTTCGCAGAATTTCGTGAACGACGCGTCGGTCAGCGGACGGGTCCACGGCTGGGCGAAGCTCCACGTATATTCCGCCGCGGCCGCCGCCGGCTTTCCGGCGGCCATGACGGCCGACAACGCGAGAACACACATCAGCGCGACGATCAGGTACCCTTTTCGTTCCTTCATAAAACCAATCCCTCCTCGTTTTCGGCACAGCTCTCCAGACGAAGAATCCCGCGCATCACACCCTGCTCCGCTCCTCCGTATCTCCTCCCCCCGGCGCCGGATTGCGGGAACGAATCGCCGACGCCCTTTCGGTCGTCCGATAGAGCCGCTGCGGCCTGCCCCGCCCCGCGTGCGAGAGCACGCCGCACTCCCGGACAAGCATTTCCTTCAGAAGGTTGTTCATAACCTTCCGCGAACTCTTCGGTTGGATGCCCACGATCTTCGCGAACTCCGACGCGGTGAAGGTTTCGTCGAAACACAACAGCCCCTGGAGGTAGCGACAGAGCGTCGGCACGGTGACGCCAAGCCGTTTCGCGAGCAGCGAGGCCTCGGGGTCGAAGTGAACGAACAGCAGCTCCGGCTCCATGGAAACGCCGAGAGGACGGCCCCTCTTCCCGTCGAAGAGGTAGCAGATCCCCTCCCTGCCGCGGGCCATATCGGCCGCCTCGGCCGCGTACTCCTCCGCGATCTTCAGGCTCGGCCCCACTCCGAAGCCCACCGTCACCGGAAAGCCGCACGAAGCGCGGATCTTCGACAGAAACGAGACATCCGCCAGATTGGACGTTCCCATGAGGAACTGCCCCATCGTCTCGATCGTCTGAAAGCTCGACGAATCCCGCGGAATCGCGAGAATCCCCCGCCTCTTGGCATGGTCCATGAGGCCGGCGTTCAGCTTCTGCATGGCCTCGTCGTACTGCCGCCTGCCCCCGAAGGCGATCTCGGGACGAAAGACGCCCACGACGCTCAGAAGAAGCGCGTTGCTCTGTCCGCGGACCTCCAGGATCAGCCGCTCGACCGCGCTCCGGATGGTCTGCCGCCCCGGCGAAACGCGATATGCGGGAAGGTTTTTCCCGAGAAGCGCCTTGTGGACGGCCTCGACGCAGGTAAGACAGATATCGACCTTCCCCGCGGACAGCATCTCCGAGTGGAACGCCGCGATGTCGTCGATCGATATATGCGTGAAATCGAAGGAATACGTGTAAATAGCGCCGATATCGAGGGAACAGTCTTCCAGCCCCTCCCGGACCTCGCTTTCGCTCAGCGTGTCGACGCTCATCCGGACCTGTCCGCGGAGGTGCTCCCTGGCGTTGACCAGCGCGACGAGGAGCCCGGTCGTCCGCAGCGGAAGGTAGGACCACGGGATCGTGCGCGGAACCGAGTCGAGACAGAGGCAATAGGGAATCGAGCCGCAGAAGAAGATCGCGTCCAGATCGTTCTGGTTGTCGCTCACGAGCCGGGGGGCTTCCTGCGGCAGGACGTATTCGAGGGGAACAAACGACGCGTCGTCCATGTCCTGAACGACGGAGAGGATTTTCCGCAACAGATTCGATGGTCCGAGAAGTCCGACTTTCACAATCGCCCACCACACATGCGTCTAATTTGCGTATAATTTATACAAACACTATAAACGCATCGCTTCACTGTGTCAATACTGCCTCAATAATTTGATATTTTGAGAAACGCTGCGGAGGGACAAAAAAAAGGCCGGACCTCCCGGAAGGGGTCCGGCGCATTCGCCGTTTCGTCGCGTCGTGTCGTTCGAATCGCGCCTACCCGCGCGCCTGCATCTTCGCCCACGTGTCCTTGAGCGCCACGGAGCGGTTGAACACCAGCCGTTCGGGCGTCGAGTCCGAATCGACGCAGAAGTACCCCTGCCGCAGGAACTGGAAACTCTCGCCCGGTTTCGCCGCCGCGAGCGCCGGTTCGATGACGGCGTCCGGACAGGTCACCAGCGAGTCGGGGTTCAGGTACTCCCGGTAGTCCCGCCCCTCTTCCATATCCGCGAGGTTCCGGATCGTGAAGAGGTTGTCGTAGAGCCGGACTTCGGCGCGAACGCCGCAACGCGCGGACACCCAGTGGAGCGTTCCTTTGATCTTGCGCCCCTCGACCGCGCCGCTCTTCGTCTCGGGGTCGTACGTGCAGCGAAGCTCGACGACCTTCCCGTCCGCATCCCGGACGACATCGCGGCACTGCACCGCGTAGGCGCCCTTCAGACGCACCTCGGCGCCCGGAGAGAGCCGGAAGAAGCCCTTCTTCGGGACTTCCATGAAGTCGTCCGCTTCGATCCACACCTCGCGACCGAAGGGGACGTCGCGGCTGCCCGCGTTCGGATCTTCGGGATTGTTCTCGACCGGGACCATCTCCACGCGATCCTCCGGCCAGTTCTCGATGACGAGCTTGAGCGGCCGAAGGACGGCCATCCCGCGACGGGCGCTCGCGTTGAGTTCCTCGCGGAGGCAGTGTTCGAGCAGTTCGATCTCCACCATGCTGTCGGCCCGCGCCACGCCGACAAGCTCGCAGAAGCGGCGGACGGAGGACGGCGTATAACCCCTGCGGCGCAGGCCGCAGATCGTGGGCATCCGCGGATCGTCCCAGCCGGAGACGTACTTCTCGCGAACGAGCTGGAGGAGCTTTCGCTTGCTCATCACCGTGTAGCTCAGGTTGAGCCGCGCGAATTCGTACTGGTGCGGCTTGTGGGGCGTGCTCACGTTATCGATGAACCAGTCGTAGAGCGGACGGTGGTCCTGGAATTCGAGCGTGCAGATCGAGTGCGTTACGCCCTCGATGGAGTCCTCGTAGCCGTGCGCGAAGTCGTACATCGGGTAGATGCACCACTTCCAGCCCGTGCGGTGATGGTCGGTATTGAGGATACGATAGAGCACGGGGTCGCGCATGTTGATGTTCGCGTTCGCCATGTCGATCTTCGCCCGCAGCACGCGCGAGCCGTCCGGAAACTCCGCGCACCGCATGCGCTCGAACAGGTCGAGGTTCTCTTCGACCGTCCGGTCCCGCCAGGGCGAGTTCTTCCCGGGCTCCGTGAGCGTCCCGCGGTTGGCGCGGATCTCGTCGGCGCTCTGGTCGTCGACGTACGCCTTTCCGGCCTCGATGAGTTCGATCGCCCATTTATAGAACTGATCGAAGTAGTCCGATGCGTACCGGATCTCCCCCGCCCACTTGAACCCGAGCCACGCGACGTCCCGACTGATCGCGTCGACGTATTCGGTCTCTTCCTTCGCGGGGTTCGTGTCGTCGAACCGCAGGTTGCATTCGCCGCCGTACTTTTCCGCGAGTCCGAAGTTGATGCAGATGGATTTCGCGTGTCCGATGTGGAGGTAGCCGTTCGGTTCCGGAGGGAAGCGGGTCACGATGGACCGCACTTTGCCCGTTTTCAGATCCTCCGTGATGATCTCTTCGAGGAAATTGAGTCCTCTGGTCGTCTCTTCCATGAAAAGCGTCCGCCCCTTTCCTTCCGTTTCATAGGGCATTATAGCGATGCGCGCGGCATACGGAAAGAACCCTGCCGCTCGTTCCGGGATGTTTCGCCGGATTGTTCTT
>CALMZW010000279.1 GCA_937870605.1 uncultured Synergistaceae bacterium | reverse complement strand
CCCGCCTCTTTGCGTCACGTTCCGAAGCACTGCGGCCAACGAGGGATCGATGTCCCTTACGGAGCGTCCGATCATATCGGAAACACCCCGGGTCGCGAGATATTTTCCCCCACGTCCGTTCCATTCGGAAAAACGCACATCTCCTCCCGCTCCCTGCGTGTCTCCGGTAACCGTGCAGAGAAAAAGCGGAAACCCGAATTCCTGGAAGATCGAGTGATACCGGTTCCGGTTCTCCGATACGGTTGCTTTCGTAATGCTCTGCTCGGCCATTCCGCGAAAGATTTCGACGAGAAAACGGAGAAAAGCGATCTCTTCCATATCCCACGATTTCTTCCTGTCGATACATTCGAGGACGAACGCGCCGAGGACCACGCCGCGCAAGACGACAGGCGCCGCGAGCAGTCCCCCGATCCTTCGTTCCCGGAGTCGCTCCATGGCGACGGAACTTCTGTCCCAGAGGGCGCGAAGATCCTCAATGACCAGAAAGCGATCCGTTGTAAGTCTGCTCCACATCCAGTTCTCCTGACGAAGGGCATGGGCGATCCCGTCATTTTCGACATCCGGGATCGTCCTTCGCGTCCATGTTGCAGGTTCACCGAACGGTCCGGCCTCAAGGGAAACGAAACGCGCCCGATCCGCTTCCGCGAAAAGCCCGAGGTGCTGAAGGGCTTCGCTGATGACCGGCTCCGGAAACGACGACGTCATCGCCGAGAGGGAAATCCGGGAAGAAAGTTTCTCGCGAAGGAGTTGTCGCCGGAGGCGGTTTTCGTTTTTCTTCCGTTCCGAAATATCCTCGTAGATACAGAAAATGCCTGTGCGTCCCGAAGGGAGCGTTGCGGGGGCGTGGATCAAGGAGACGTCCATCTCCGCGCCATCGCTCCGTTTGCGCTTCGTGTCGACGCAGACGCGTTTCCCCTGAAGGACGAGCTGTTCGAGGGCGATCGCCTGAAGCCCGATCGTTCCGCCGGCGATCAGTTCACGAAGGAGCTTTCCCCGGACGTGCGATTTTGAGGGAAAATCGAAAAGATGCAGAAATGCCTCGTTGACGTCGAGAGCGATTCCGTCGGAATCGAGCAACGCGATGCCGACCGGCGCTTCGCGAAAAAAGGCGTCCTGTTTTCGCAGCGAATTCCCGGCAAAAACGGCTCCGAGTTCACAGGCGACGTGAACGCTTTCAAAAGGATGGATCAGGAACGAGGTCGCTCCGGATTGTGCGGCGCTTCGGGCCGCCGCGGCCCCCGCATCCTGGGGGAGAACGCAGCCGAAACCGAGAACGCAGGATCGCGCAAGCCTGAGGAGAGACTGCGCGTCTTCCGGAGATTCGCAAAAAGCGATATCGACAAGGGCATAGTCGGCGCGTCCCTCTTCAGCCGCCGCTTCAACGGAAGAAAATACTCCGGAAACCCGAAAGCCGCTTTCTTCGACAGATCGTTTCAGATCCCGTTCCAGAGAACATCCTGAATGCAGGACGAGCAGAATGGTCTCGTGCATGCGCTCATCCCCTTCCGCTACGAGGGCGCGCCGTTACGGACAACGGACGCCTTAATCGAGAAAATCCCTGAGTTTTCTGCTTCTGCTGGGGTGGCGGAGCTTTCTGAGCGCCTTCGCCTCAATCTGCCGGATACGCTCGCGCGTAACGCCGAATTTCTTTCCGACCTCTTCGAGCGTATAGGAACGGCCGTCTTCAAGGCCGAAACGGAAGTGAAGGACCTCGCGTTCGCGTTCGGAAAGGTTATCGAGCATTTCCTCGATCTGCTCGCGCAGCAGATGGCTTGCCGCGGATTCTTCCGGACTTGGGAGATCCCTGTCTTCGATGAAGTCTCCGAGCTGGCTGTCTTCTTCCTCGCCGATGGGGGTCTCGAGGGAAACGGGGAGCTGTGCGATTCGGCGAATTTCCTCGACCTTCCCGGGCTCGATGTCCATTTCCTTTGAAATTTCCTCGTCCGTCGGCTCGCGGCCCAATCGCTGCACGAGCTGGCGGGAGACGCGCACCATCTTGTTGATCGTCTCCACCATGTGCACCGGGACGCGAATCGTCCGCGCCTGATCCGCAATCGCGCGCGTGATCGCCTGCCGGATCCACCACGTGGCATAGGTGCTGAATTTGAATCCCTTCCGGTAATCGAATTTTTCGACAGCGCGAATAAGCCCGAGGTTTCCCTCCTGGATCAGGTCGAGGAAGAGCATGCCGCGTCCGATGTACTTTTTTGCGATACTCACGACCAAACGCAGATTCGCGTCGATGATCTTCTGTTTTGCGACCGGATCGCCCGCTTCGACGCGTTTCGCGAGTTCGACTTCTTCCTCCGGCCCGAGAAGCGGAACCTTGCCGATCTCGCGAAGATACATGCGCACGGGATCCGTCAGGGGGATATCATCAAGCTTGCCCGGCTCTCCGTCAAGCGACGGCTGAATGAGGGCATCCTCATCCGCTCCCCGTGCGGCCCGGGCGTCCTTGGGCTCTTCGTCCGTCTCGGCCTCGCTCTCCGGCTCGCTTTCGGCCTCGTCTTCCTGCACCTTGAGACCGTGATCCAGAAGAGCGGTATAGACGCTGTCCAGCAGGTCGGCATTCCACATATCGTCATGAAACGCCTTTTCTATGTCCTCCTGCGTGACGCTGCCCTTTCCCCTGCCCTGTGCTTCGCGGATCAGCTCATGGATTTTCCCCTGATTCTCCGGAGACATATCGCTCGTCATGCCGTCTTTCAGGATGCTGCCCTCCACCGGTTTCGTTTCTTTCATTTCGATGCGGTCCCTCCTGCCGACGGTGCGGCGCGTTCAAGTGTGAATTTTTATTATACCTTCAAAAAGCATTTCCGCGAAATGAAGGACCTACCGTTCTATCCGGATTTCCGGAAATCTGGGGAAACGTATCTCGGGAGACGGACCTACCGACTTTCGGGTTTCCTCGTTTTCCATTTCGTGGAGCAGCCGGCTGATCTGCAGTTCCTGAAGATTGTCCGTTTCGAAGGGGATGAAAAAACGGACATAGCCGAAATGCTCCGCATAGAAGGGAATCTCTTTCTGACACGGCCCGGCTTCCAGCGACCGGGAAAACGAAATCAGAAAGGCTTCCTCGTCGAAAAACGGATCAGGACTGACAAGAACGATGGCCTTGAACTCTTCGCGGGGCATATCCCGATCCCAGACGCGACAACTGGACACCCCTGCGGACAGATTCGCGTACGCGCCGAGAGCTCCTTCGACAATCCGTTCCATTCCCGCGGAGTATCCGAAGACCATCGTGAATCCGAGATCCAGCCGCGTATCGCTGCCCGGGAAGAGCATGCTGTCTCGCAGAAGGCTCCCCACGTTTCCGCTCCTGAGGCTGCTCATGCAGAAAAACTCGCTTCCCAGCGAGAGCGCACAGGAAGCGACCGTCTCGAGGTCCGCGCTGAACAGGGAATTGATCGACACGGGACAGAAATCGACCCCCAACGGGAACCAGGACGCAACCTCCATGTCCACGTGCGAATCCCAGTACGGAAGGGACAGAAAAATTCCTCCTAGGCGCTCCTCGGGTGTTCCCGGAGGAGACGGCATACATGCGTGACGAGCTCGTTGATTTCCGGCTTTGTGATCTGAGCTTCCGCGCCGACGCTCGCAGCCTTGATCTTGATGTCATGCGCCATGATCGAGGAAAAAACGACAATGGGAATCGAACGCATCTTCGTGTTTTCCTTGACCCGACGGGTAAGCGCAAGGCCGTCGAGACGCGGCATCTCGACATCCGTCACGAGAAGGGCGTAATCGTCGGGGGTCGCGTCGAGATGATCCCATGCGTCTTTCCCGTCCCCCACCAGAACGACGTTATGGAACCCTCCCTGCGAGAGGACGTCCTGCAGTTGCCTGCGGATCAGGGGGGAATCCTCCGCCACGAGGATCTTGTATGAATCCAGATTTCCCAGATCCGCCGTCATTTCCCTGGCTTTTTCGGGATCCAGCGCATACCGTTCGGACAGGGAGGGATTGATGGACTGCACGATGGCCTCGTAGTCGAGAAGCAGAACGTTCCGGTGATCTCTCTTGATAACGTACAACACGAACTGGCCGAGGAACGTGCCCGTCAGGGAGGAATCGAGTTCCTCGGAATTGATCCTGTAAATCCGCTCCACGGAATCCACGACGAACCCCAGTTTGATCTCGTTGAATTCCGCGATGATGATCTTGCTCGATTCGAGCGGGACTTTCGAGACGATGCCCAGATGCTTCCTGAGATCCATCAGCGGGAGCACTTCTCCGCGAACGGACGTGATTCCGATCATGGATGTCGGAGCGTCCGGAATGGAACGGCTCCCCGTCCACCGGAGAATCTCACGGGTCTTGTCCACATTTATCGCAAAGGTCTGCTCTCCGAGAAAGAAAACCACAACCTGCCATTCGTTCGTTCCGACCTCAGTTGTGACCTTTTTCACTTCTTCCATGGCCCGGGCCCCCCTTCAAAGTACTTCCGCTACAGTTCATCACACTATAACTCATGAACAATCCGGCAACAAGAGCGGAAGTTCCCCACGTCGCTCCCGCACATCCGAATGTCGGAACACCTGGAAAGGTGTCACTGCGTCAGCCGCTACAGGTGGCTCATCGGCAGCACGGCCTCAAGAAGGTGCGTGTGGGCGCCCGGCGAATCATGGATCGCGTCGGCGAACGCGGACGCCGTCCTGCGGGCGAGACGCAGATACTCCCCGTCCTTTGTGCTCTCGTACGCTTTCATGAGGGTCTGGACCATGGCGGCGTTTCCCGACGGGATGTCGCCGTCATGGGCGTCGCGGATCGGCAGGAAGAGGCGTGCGTCCGTTCTCACGCTCATTTCAAAGCCTCCGTTTTTTTCGTCCCAGAAACGGCGGACCGCATTCGTCACGAAGGCAAGCCCATCCTTCCGCCAGCGGGCGTCTTTCGTCGCTTCGTACAACTCGAGAAATCCGCGGGCGAGAAACGCGTAGTCGGGCAACATTCCGGAAACGGCGGTTTCTCCGCTGATATATCGATGTCGCAGTTCTCCCTTCCCGTCCCACAGCGTTTTGTGAATGAAATTCGCCGCGTGAACCGCGCCGTCGATGTACTCCTTGCGTCCGCAGAGCCGGCCCGCGCGGGCAAGCGCGGCGATCGCAAGACCGTTCCAGTCGGTCAGGATCTTTTCGTCCCTGAAGGGACGACGCTTCGTGTCCCGTTTCGCAAGCAGCGCCTTCACGCAGGCGGAAAGCCGCTCTTCGATCCCTGCGGGCGAAAGACGCATCAGCGCGGCGAGTTCTTCGGAGGTTTTCGACCGGCGAAGAACGTTTTTCCCGAGGGTGTCCATACTCCCGTGTTTCCCCAGGTTTCCCTCGTGAAGCACGGAATACGCGGTTTTGAAAAGGGCCGCGTCCTCTTCGGACAGAACCTCGCGGATCGCCGAGTCCGACCAGAGGTAATATCCTCCTTCCATCCCTTCGGCGTCGGCATCGAGCGCCGCGGCGAAGGCTCCTTCCTGCGAGCGCATTTCGCGATACAGGAACGAAACGATGTCCCGGCAGAACGCTTCAAAAAACGGATCGTTCAAAACCTCGAACGCATCGGCTCCGGCATGGAGAAGAAGCGCCTGATCATACAGCATCTTCTCGAAATGCGGAACTCCCCATCGTTCGTCGACCGAATACCGGAAGAATCCGCCGCCCAGATGGTCGTGAACGCCCCCGTCCCACATGCGCCGCATGGTTATCGCGACCATATTCAGCGCGTCCTGCTCCCGGAACTCCTGCCCATAGCGAAGAAGGAAGGAGAGACGATGGGGCGCGGGAAATTTCGGCGCTCCATAAAAACCGCCCCATGCCGGATCGAACGCCTTCTTCAGCGCTCCGTACGCGCGGGTCATTTCCGTCTTCCCGGGGCAGCTTCCACCGGTCGGCACGGCCCCCTTCCGAAGCGCTTCAATGATGGAATCCGCGGACTGTTCGATCGCGTCGCGCTTCGTCGCCCACAACCAGCGCACCCGCGGAATCATGTCAACGAGGCCGGGTTGCGCCTGGGAACCCCTTTTCGGAAGATACGTCGCCGCAAAAAACGGCTTCCCCTCGGGCGTCAGGAAGACGTTGAGGGGCCATCCGCCGCCCTTGTTGAGGACCTGACAGGCCGCCATGTACGTCGCGTCGATGTCGGGGCGCTCTTCCCGGTCGACTTTCACCGGAACGAACGCAGCGTTCAGCAGCGCGGCCACCTCCTCGTCCCGGAAACTTTCGTGTTCCATCACATGACACCAGTGGCACGTAGAGTAGCCGCAGGAGAGAAAGACGGGTTTGTCTTCCCGTTTGGCTTTCTCGAACGCTTCATCCCCCCACGGAAGCCACTCCACAGGATTATTCGCGTGCTGTTGCAGATAGGGGCTCTTCTCTTTCGCAAGACCGTTCGGCGCCATCAACGAATCTTCCTTTCCCTATCCCCGTGAAGGGACGAACGTGCAACCGGACGGATTTCCCGTTTCCGCAAGCGCGGGAAGATCGACAACCGAGGGAATCGCGCGCCACGCCCCCGCTTCAAGGAGGTCCGCCGCCTTGAAATTCCCCGACTCGACCCCGATGCCCCAGACACCGGCAGCGACAGCCGCTCGCATATCATCCGCGGTGTCGCCGACGTACCAGGTTTCCGCGCCGCGGACGCCAAGCCGTTCCATGCTCTCGATCACCACATCGGGATTCGGTTTCGGGAGCGCGACATCCTGCAGTCCGACAACCGAATCGAAATACTGTGCGATGTCCGTAGCCTCCAGTGCGGGCAGGACGTTTCGCCTGTTCGACGCGACTCCGAGTCTCATCCCGAGTCCGCGAAGCGATTCAAGCACCTCTCTGGCCCCCGGAAAGAGCCGGAGTCCTTTATATTCCATCGGGACGAATTTTTCCCTGTACTCATCGAGCCAGGATTCGTCGAACGCTCCCCACAGCGCCATCCACGATTCCGCAATCGGGAGACCGATGACCCGGAGGATCTCCTCTCTCGTGACGCTCCGGAGCCCGCGGCTTTGCGCGATCATGTTCACGGCGTCGGTAATCGAGTAACTGCTGTCGGCCAGCGTCATATCAAAATCGAAAAGCACACACTTCAAAACACGTCACCATCCCGGTCCAAATATAGAAGCATCCTACCCGATAACACGGAGAAACGCAAAGACGCGGGAGGCGTGAAGCGACGGCGCCCCCCTGTATTCCGGCCCGGGCTCCATTGCGCGCAACCTGGAGGAGTATAATTGTCCCAGGTCAACACAAGGAGGGTCAATCGATGCTTGGAGCGATCTCGGGCGATATCATCGGTTCGGCGTACGACTGGCACCCGGTGAAACGTACATCCTTCTCCCTCTTCGTACCGGAATCCACGTTCACGGATGATACGGTGCTCACCGTTGCGGTGGCGGACAGCATTCTTCACGGCGCACCGTACGCGGTGTCGTTCCGGAACTGGGGAACCCGCTATCCGGACGTCGGATATGGAGGCCGCTTTCAGGAGTGGCTCGCCTCCCCCGCACCGGAGCCGTACGGCAGCTTCGGAAACGGAAGCGCGATGCGCGTCAGTCCCGTCGCATACGCGTTCGATTCGCTCGACGCAGTGATCGAAGAGGCGACGCGTACTGCGGAGCCGACGCACAATCACCCGGAAGGCGTCAAGGGAGCGCAGGCGATCGCCGCCGCCATATTCCTCGCGCGCGACGGACGCAGCAAGGACATCATACGGACGTATATCGAAACAACGTTCGATTACGACCTCAGGCTCTCCCTCGCCCAGATCCGTGAGGACTATGAGCTGGACGAAACGTGCCAGGGAAGCGTTCCGGAAGCTATCACCGCTTTTCTTGAGTCCGGCTCCTTCGAGGAATCCGTACGGAATGCGGTGTCGCTCGGAGGTGACGCGGACACGCAGGCCTGCATCGCCGGAGCGATCGCCGAAGCGTTCTATGGTTCCGTTCCCGACAAGATCGAAACAAAGGTTCGACAGATCCTTCCGGCTGAGATGACCGCCATCCTTGACAAGTTCTACGCGAAATACGTCCATCTGCGCCCGCGGATGTAACGTACGGGCTGCATTTCACGACGGGTGATGCTCCGTACCATTTGACGATTCCTTCCCCTTGAAATAAACTAAAGTCCACAGACAGAGCCATCACGTTTCAGGGGGAGTGACGTTGTATGGAAGGCGCCAGGCTGGAAGAGCTGCTTCGTTCCAAGATGGATGCGCTGCCCACAAAGGCGCGGAGGGTTGTGGAGTATCTCCTGGCGAATACAAGGGAAGCCGCCTTTCTGTCCATCGGCGACGTCGCCGAGAAGCTGGACGTGTCGAAAGCGCAACTCGTCCGTGTCTCCCGCGTCCTCGGGTTTTCCGGATATTCGGATCTCAAGGGATCTTTGAAAGACGCCGTCCTCGAACAGGTCAATCCTTCCGCGACGCTCTCCAGATCCATCACGAGCTTTTCCAATCTTCCGGTGGAAATCCACCGGCTGGAACACGCGAATCTCGACGATACGTGGAACCAGCTCCGGGCGGAATCAATCGGCGAGTTTTGCTCCATCCTCCGGAAATCCGGGACGATTTACTGCGTGGGATGGGGAATATCGTCGCTTGTCGCCGAGTTTCTTTATACGCGTCTCCTCGAAATGGGGCTTAAGGGCGTTCTGATCAAGCGCGGGTCCATGGCGCTGATCGAGCAGGCGCGCGCCGTTACGGCGACGGACGCTGTCGTCGTCTGCGAGCTTCCGAGTTACGTCATCGAGGTCACCGAATCGATGAAACGCGCATCTGAGATCGGCGCAACGGTCGTCACGCTGACGGACAGCCCCGCCGCTCCCGTCTGCAAGTTTGCGAATCTCTCCTTTTACGTGAGCGATGCGAGCCCGACGTTCGGGAGCAGCCTGATCGGTCCGTTCTTCCTCATTCACGTGCTCACCTCTGCGCTTGCGGTCAATCTCGGCGACAAGGCGAAAGACGCGCTCAAGGACCAGGAAAAGGGACTCCACGACGAACGGATCTACTACCCCACCTTCGGACTGCGTTATTGACGCGACGGAACCGGACCCCGCGCCATACGAAAAGAGCGGGATTCCTGCGAGGGAATCCCGCTCTTGTTATTCCGGCGTTATTCCTCCCGCGCTTCCGGAGCTTCGTGCAACGCGATCGCGATCGAGAGCTCCCCGAGCTGCTTTTCCGCAACGTCCGACGGCGCTCCGGACATGAGACACTGCGCCCGCTGCGTCTTCGGGAAGGCCATGACCTCGCGTATGGAGGACGCGCCACACAGAAGCATTGCGAGGCGATCCATCCCGAACGCCAGTCCGCCGTGGGGGGGAGTTCCGAAAGAAAGGGCGTCGAGCAGGAACCCGAACCGGTTCCGGGCGTCTTCTTTCGAAAAGGCAAGGCAGGCGAACACCTTCTCCTGAACCTCCGGATCATGGATTCGTATGGAACCGCCGCCGACTTCGCTTCCGTTCAGCACGCAGTCGTAGGCTCTCGAACGCACCTCGCCGGGATTCGTATCCATAAGCGGGATATCTTCGGCCAAGGGCGCCGTAAACGGGTGATGGACGGCCGTCCAGCGGTGCTCCTCCTCATCCCACTCGAACAGCGGGAATTGCACGACCCACAAGAATTCCCACGTCCCTTTGGAAACGAGGTCGTGCTCGCGCGCAAGTTCGAGGCGAAGGGTTCCGAGGATATCGGATATCTTCTTGCGACTCTTTTCTCCGACGACAAACAGCGCATCGCCCTCCCCGACGCCCGCGATACGGCGCAATGCCTCCTGACTCTCTTCGGACAGAAACTTGACGAGCGGCCCCTTGAGGACGCCGTCTTTGATCTGAAACGCGGCGCATCCCGAGCCGCCAAGCTTCTTGACGCGCTCTTCAATGTCGGAAAGCCCTTTCCTCGACAGCGACGCGCCGCCCGGAAGCGGCACCCCGCGCACATAGCCGCCGTTCGCGAGAATCTCCTTGAACGGAGCAAAACCGGCATCCGCGAAAACGGATGACAGGTCGGCGATGGCGAACGGAATGCGTAAATCCGGCTTGTCGCTTCCGTACCGGTCCATGGCGTCCCAATAGGACATGCGCCGGAAGGGCGTCGGAATGTCCACGTCGAGAATGGTCTTGAAAAGCTCCTTCATGTACCCCTCGATCAGGGAATAGATGGTTTCTTCAGTGAGAAAACTCAGTTCCATGTCGATCTGCGTGAATTCGGGCTGACGGTCCGCGCGAAGGTCTTCGTCCCGGAAGCACTTGACGATCTGATAATACCGGTCGAAGCCGCTGATCATGAGAATCTGCTTGAAGATCTGCGGCGACTGGGGTAACGCGAAGAAATTTCCGGGGCTCACGCGGCTCGGAACGAGATAGTCCCGGGCCCCTTCGGGCGTGGATTTTGTCAGCATCGGCGTCTCTATGTCGATAAAGCCGTTGCGCGAAAGGTAGTCGCGTGTGAACATCGCGATTCGGTTACGTATGCGGAGGTTCCGCTGCATTTTTTCGCGCCGCAGATCGAGGTAGCGATGCTTCAGCCGCAGATTTTCGTCAACCCGGTCCGTCGCATCGCCGATTTCAAACGGAAGGGGAGCTGAAGGAGAGAGACGAAGAATCTCCTCCGCCGTCACTTCAAAGTCGCCCGTCGTCATGGCCGCGTTGCAGGTCCCTTGCGGTCTTTCGCCGACGGAACCGGCGACGGCGATGACGAACTCGCTTCTCAGATCGCCTGCAAGAGCATGCGCATCGGGATGCCGCTCCGGATTGAAGACAACCTGAACGCACCCGGTGTGATCCCAGAGATCGATGAATATGATGCCGCCGAGGTCACGGCGTTTCCGGACCCACCCGTTGAGGACGATTTTCTTTCCAAGATGTTCCTTTCCCACAGTCCCGCAATAGTCGGTCCGCTGCCACGTTCCATCAAAAAACGTACTCCGTCCGCTCATCATCTGTTCTCCTTCAGTTCGATTCACAGAGCTTGCGAATCTTCCCGGCAAGGTCGTGACGCAAGACTTCCACCTGTTCACCGCTTTCAAGATCTTTCAGTGATACGGTCCCCTTCTCCATCTCCGATTCTCCGATGATGGCGGCGAATCTCGCCCCAAGGGTGGATGCGGCCTTGAACTGAGCTTTAACGCTTCTCCCGAGATAGTCCATTTCTACGGCCAAACCGGAACGCCGCAGGGACGCGGTAAGGATCTGCGCTTCCGTCCGGACCGCCGGCGTCTGGGCGATCATGTACACCAGAGGGGCGGGACGCTTCCCGAACGAACATCCCTGCTCTTCCATGACGAGAATGATCCGGTCGAGCCCGGTCGCGAAGCCCACGCTCGGGAGGGCGGGCCCCCCGACAGCCTCGGAGAGGTTGTCGTACCGTCCTCCGCCGCATACGGCGTTCTGCGCGCCGAGCTGTCCCGAAAGAACCTCATAGGCCGTCTTGGTGTAGTAGTCAAGCCCGCGAACCAGTCGCTTGTCCACGTGAAAGGTTGCGCCGAGGCGTGTCATTCCGTCGGTGACGGACGTGAAATGCGTCCGGCAATCCTCGCACAGGCTGTCATAGATGCCCGGAGCGTCTTCGGTGACGGCGCGACACTGCGGATTCTTGCAGTCGAGGATCCGCAGCGGATTCCGCGAATAACGCGAAACGCAGGACTCGCAGAGCGTATCGAGATGCGCTCCGAAATACGCCATCAGACGCCCCTTGTAGACGGGACGACATTTGGGACAACCGACCGAGTTCACCATCACTTCGAGGTTCGTCAGGCCAAGGCGACGGAAGAGTTCAAGGGAAAGCTCGATGATTTCGACATCCACCATGGGATTCGAAGAGCCGAGCGCCTCGAAGTCTAACTGCCAGAACTGCCGGTATCGCCCTTTCTGCGGACGTTCGTACCGGAACATCGGGCCGGCGCACCAGAGCTTCACAGGCTGCCCCGCCTCCGCCATATCGTGCTCGATGTAGCTCCGAACCATGGAGGCAGTCGCTTCCGGACGCAGCGTCAGACTTCGGTCCCCTCTGTCGGTGAATGTGTACATTTCCTTTTCGACGACATCCGTCGTTTCTCCGATTCCACGTGAGAAAAGTTCGGTATGCTCGAAAATCGGAAGATGAACTTCCGCATACCCGAAGTCCCCCGCGACGGCGTGCGCATGATTCAAAACGTATGCCCATTTCCATGATTCGTCGGGGAGAATATCGCGGACACCGCGTGGAGCCTTGATTTCCGTCATACCGTGAACCTCCTGTCACCGTCCGTGCGGACGGAAAATACAATATGCAGGTAAGTATATACCACGCGCGGCAAAGAAAAAAGCGCGGCCCTCTGGGGTCGCGCTCCCGAACACAAACGGATGCGGGAAGAAGAAAAACGTCGTCCCGCGCTATCGTGATTCGAGCTGGAACTTTATCGCTGTCCGCTCCTCGTCGTCAATGGTTATCTTCGCAAAGGCGGGGATGCACACGAGATCAATGCCGTTCGGCGCAACGTACCCCCTGGCGATGGCGATGGACTTCACCGTCTGATTGACGGCGCCGGCGCCGACTGCCTGGACCTCCACCGCGCCTTTTTCCCGCAATACCGCAGCGATCGCGCCGGCGACCGATTTTGGTTGCGATTTAGCAGAGACCTTAAGTACCTCCATGCCAAGACCTCCTTTGTCTATCGATAGGTCAACGAAAGCAATGAAGCCCGGACGCTGTACGGAAAGTCAGGAAACAGTATACCCATATTGTCAGGTTTTTGGCAAGTATGTGCTATTTTTGTTTTTCCAGATCTGCCGGACGATTCAAAATACCGTTCCGGAAGAGCATCCACGCGGCGATCGTTCCGGCGACTCCCAGCCCCTTGAGCCACAGATTCGGGGTAAAGCACAGGAGTCCGACGACAAAGAAGACACCTCTTTGCCACATCGGAATAGGGGCGCGGATATATCCCATCATGGAATACGCGAACGCGAAAATCGCCGCCAGGCTTCCGGCTATCGCCGCAAGATTGCCCAAGAGGGACGCATTGAGGAGGATTCCGCTGTCGTAACAGAACGCGAAGGGCACGATGAACGCGAGGAACCCCAGCTTCATCGCCATGAAGCCGGTCTTGTTGGGGTCCGAACCGGCGATCGAGCTTGCGGCATACGCGGCCAGCGCGACCGGAGGCGTGATGTTCGAGACAATGGCGAAATAGAAGACGAACATGTGCGCGGCAAGCGCCGAAAACCCGAGCTTGACGAGCACCGGAACGCCAAGAGCCGCCGCGAGGATGTACGCTCCCGTCGTGGGAAGTCCCATGCCGAGAATCAACGATACGAGCATGATCAGACACAGCGCAAGGAACGGAATATCGCGCGCGAACGAAAAAACGAACCCCACGAATTTGAATCCGAAGCCCGTCAGACTCACGGCGCCGACAACGATCCCGGCGCACGCGCATGCGATGCAGACGATCGGGATATTCTTCGCACCGAGATGGATGGCGTCGATGATTTCCTTCGGCCCCATCCTGTGCCCCGGATGGACCAGCGATACGATCCAGGCGAGGAATATTCCGATGACGGCCGCATACATCGGCGTATAGCCGCTGAGAAGAAGATATACGAGGCCGAAGACAGGCAGAAGAAGATACGCCCGTCTGAGGACCGTACGCTTGTCGGGAAGCTCCTCGGGACTCAGCCCCCGCAGCCCGCTCTTTCTCGCTCCGACGTGGACCATGACGAGAACGGCCGCATAGTAGAGAAACGCGGGAAACAGCGCGGCGATCATGATGTCCTTGTACGGGAGTCCGAGGAAGGACGCCATGATGAACGCCCCGGCGCCCATGACCGGCGGCATGATCTGCCCGCCCGAACTCGCCACCGCTTCGACGGCTCCCGCAAAGTATGCGGGATATCCGATCTTCTTCATCAGCGGGATCGTAAAGCTTCCCGTGCCGTATACGTTCGCGACGGCGGAGCCGGATATGGATCCGAACAGGCACGAACTGACGACCGCGATCTTCGCAGGACCGCCGGCCGTGGTTCCCGTAAAGGCCTGCGCGACATCCATGAAGAACATTCCTGCGCCGCTTTTTTCGAGAAAGCCTCCGAAAATCAGGAAAACCATCACATACGCGGCCGATACGCCGAGCGGCATGGAGAAGATCCCCTCATCGGTCAGGTACACATGCTCGATGACCTCCGGCAACGAAAAGGACAATCCCCGGAGCAGGCCGGGCATGTAATGCCCCCAGTACATATAGGCGGCGAAGATCCCCGCGATGAGCGCAAGCGGCCACCCGACGACCCGACGGGTGGCGTCGAGCAGAAGCACCAGGAGCAACGATCCCAGCAAAAGCTGCGTCAAAGTAACGGGATCGACCTGCACGATGCGCGACGCGATCTCCGTGTAGTTGAACATCGCGTAGCCCCCCGGAACAGTCGACAACGCCGCCAGAACCCAGTCATACCACGGCACGCTGTCACAAGGATCGGAGGAACGCAACGGAAACAGGACAAACGCCATCGGTAGCACCCAGGTCAGGTGGATCACGCGCTGCAAATACGCTTCGTAATTCCCGAAAAGCGCCGTATAAATATGAAAAAGCCCCATGGCAACGATATACCAGTACAGGAACGTACGCGTTGTCCCCTTTAGCGTCCGCACCGGGCATCACACTCCCTTATTCCCGAAAAATCGATAGCTGTGTTCGTAGAAAAAATGCGGGCGACGTGATGTCGCCCGCACCGTTCACTTCCCTATACGGGGAAGGGTGTCACGCGACTATTTCGCTTCCTTCCAGAACTTCGCCGCGCCGGAATGCACGGCGACGCCCGCAGGAACCGCTGTCTTCGGGTCCAGTTCTTCCATATCCTTAACAGCCATGGCCATCGTCTTCCTGTTTTCCCACATCGACTTCGTCAGCTCGAAGACCAGGCTTTCGGGCAGATCCTTCCGGATCACGACACACGTATAGTCTCCGACCGTATTGGTGGGCTTCGTGACGCTCTTGTACACGCCGGGCTCGATCGTGAATGTCACCGTGCCATACGCATCCGCAAGCGCCTTGAGCGCGGCGTCCTCCACGGGAAGGATCACCACGGGAACCTGACTCTCAATGTTCATGACGATCGATGCGATCCGGCCGACGGAAAAGGCGAAGCAGTCGAGGTGATTGTCCGCGAGCAGATTCGCACCGTCTTCATAGGACGAGAACTCCACCGACCCCCCCCAGCCTTTGAGATCGTCGAAGGTCGCGTTGTACGCCTTCTTGAACAGCGCTTTCACGACGAACTCCGACGCTGTTCCCGGTTTCAGGGTCGCAAAACGCACGGGAAGTTTCTTTGCGAAAATATCGCCGACGGTCGCGATGCCGTTCTTTTCGGCGAAGTCCTTCCGCATGATGAAATACGTGTACTGCGTATAGAGGTTCGCCAAGATAACCGCGTTATCGGCGGCTTTCTTGAACGGATCGTCTCCCTTGATGGCGGCTCCGACCATCGATGTCACGGAAAAGCCCATATCGCCTTTCTTGAGGTCCGAATTAACGATATTCGAGACGCCGCCGCCGGAGCTGCTCGTCGTCTGGAGAACCGCCTTCGACCACATCTCCGAAAGCGCGCCGCCAAGAGCGAACCAGTTTCCCCCCGGAGGTCCGGCCATAAACTTGAGCTGTTCGGGCCAGCCGGCCTTATCCGCTGCAGTTGCGAGACCCGTTCCGGCAACGATGAAGAGCACCGCGAAAAGGATTGCACATGTTCGTTTCATGACATCCGGTTCCTCCTTCAGAAATAGAAATACGTGCGTTTGCGCACGAATTATTATACACTTCCATGCGGGGCTCCGTCCGGTTTTTCGATGGTCCCGGATGCTCCTATCTTCCGGAAAAACGAAAGGAAGGGACTTGTATGTCATCCAGCGACACGAATCTCGGAGGCAAGCTGTCCGATCTGCCCCTCTCGCCGCAGACGACGGCGCAGGTGGAAAAGCGCATCGTCTTCGGGCCGGACCGTTTTTGGCCCGACCATACGGCCCGGTGCTTCACGGCGAAGGCGGGCAGCGTGATTCCGACACACAGTCACGACTGGCCGCACTACATCATCGTTCTTGACGGCGAAGTCGAGGCCCGTATCGGGGACGGATCGATCAGGGCAAGGGCAAAGGGCTGGATTCACGTCCCGGCGAATACGCCCCATTCGTTTACGGTCATCGGCGACAGACCGTTCGAATTCATCTGCATCGTCCCTTCGCGCGGGGACGTCCCGCCTCCACAGGCGTAGCTCCCGTTCCATCGCGACGGGGGGCGACGTATTCGCCCCCCCGTTTTTATTCGATATGAAAGGACGGAGTCGTCTCGGTCAGGTCGAAAATCCGGACGGTCCCGCCGCAAAAGCGCCGCACGAGATCGGCCGTCGCTTCGGCGACGCGCCGCGCGAGTTCCGGAGTCGCGGGGGGCAGCGCGTCCACATTGATCGCCACGTTGGTCGTGTCGGACCGGATTTTGCTTCGCTCGCCGTTCCTCCAGCACCATCCGCGGCAGAAGACGTCTCCGGAACGGGAATCCTTGTACACCACTTCGCCGTCCTTCGGATGTTCCTCCGCGCCTCCGCCGAGAGGAAGATACGTCTCCGTTCCATCGGCGAAACACAGCTCAAGATCTCCGGTCACGGTATCCAGGTCATCTCCGCCCAGAGGCATCAGATTCGTGAGGCTCTGAATATTGAAGATCGTGACGAGCGGCGAAATGAAGGGGAGGGCTTTTCCGCTCAGGACACGCTTGACAAGACCTTCGACAGATGGCGGATTCGGATTCGGATTGAGTCCGAACGACGTAAAGGCGTTTCTCCAGGCGGCGATATACGGATTCACCCGGAACTCCCGAAGCTCCGGATTCGCGCGGACACGTTCTTCCGCTTCACGCAACATACCCGCCAACGCCCCGGATTCGCCCGCATTGGACACGCCCTCGGCGATGACGACACATCGGCTGTACCCCGAAAACAGCTGGAATATCCGGGGATGAACGGCTATTTTCATAAACTAGGACTCCTCTCTCTGGTTCGCACTTGTGCTTCGTGCGCGGATTTCGTTCTCTATTTCGAGCAGGCGGCTCCACTCGGAAGGGATGAGCATCGAAACGAGATCCTTCTGACGCTCCATTCCAACAGTCTGCCGGTTCCCCCTGCGTTCCTTCATAACGTCCCCCCAGCCGATCTTCTTCTTGTTCGCATACAGATCGAGATCCAGGAAACGGTCTCCGTTCGACGCGTATTCCAGCCCCATCACGATTCGCTTCAATTCTTCGGGAGACAGGAACGTGAGAATGCGTATTCGATACACGCGAACGGGCATGAGGATATGCGCGTAATCCTTTCCCCACCCCTCGCCGAGAATCAGCCCCGCCTCGAGCGCGTTCATCACGATCCGCATCCGGCGGATATGAAGATCGTAGAGCCCTTCCATGTCGTACATCCGGATTTCGACATCGTTCCATTCCTTTTGGGCCAAGCCTTCGTTGAAGT